>NZ_SGSW01000008.1:0-125027 GCF_004209125.1 Acinetobacter sp. WCHAc060033
CATCCAATGACAACAACAGCGAAAATCACCCAGATTAAAATATTCATATCTTTCCTTTTTTATAATTGATCAATTTTTCATTAATATTTCCCATACAAACTTTAGCTGATAATTTCGCTATAGTAATTTTTGAATTTATTTTACAAAGTAAATCCTTCATTTTCTAAAAATAATAGGTTTAATCATGTTTCGTATTTTTACTTTAATTTTGACGCTTTTGCTTTCAAATACTGTATTTGCAGGAACTGCTGCCTCATCTGTTCGTACAGATTCAGGGCAAGTTGTTTCAGTGGGAGATAGCCTTGCAGAGATGAGTTCACGTATTAATCAGTCACCAGTTTCAATGAATTCTTATGAAACAAAAGAGGGAGAAACCACTGTAACTGTGTCTGATTATACTTATGATATTGATAATATCCGCTACACCTTCACGATCATTAATAATCAAGTTAAAAAAATTGAATGGATACGTAAAGACATTTAAAAGCCGTCAATTGAATAATTAACAGCTTTTCGTTAAAACAAAAGTTTAAGCATCTTCATCTTTGCCATGTTTTAAATCATTCAAGGCTTTTTCACCTTTCAACAAAGTTTCTTGCGCTTTGTGTTTTAAATTATCTGCCACTTTTTCAGCGCCCAACGTTGCTTCTTTTGCTTTGAGCTTTAAATCATCTTTCACTTCAGAAGCTTTATTTTTTAAATCGTCTAAACTGGTCATAGGCTTATTCCTCATTTGTTTGAAATGAATTACCACAGTTTTGTTATACCAATAGAAAATACTTTAAGGCTTAAAAACTGCAATTTGAAACAATCGAGCAACATACTGTAGCGAAAAAATTTAGCCACTTTCTGCAATCAATGCGCATGAATAAATAGCTATTCTAGGTTAGGATTCTATTTACGCTCATCAGGTTTTAGTCAGCATTATGAATCAATATTTAAGAGATAAAATCATCCAAATCTGTGACGATAAAATTGCCAAAAAAGGTGAAAATGTCGGTCTATCTTTTTATGCATTTTTCGCCAATAAAAATGATGATCCTGAAACCTTGATGCAAGTAGCGACATGGTGGATTCAAACACATCAACTCGATCATTTTGAAAAAGCTGTAAAAATTAAAAATATGATTGAGGATGAATATGGAAAATAAAAAACTGACTTATCTTTGGTGGGGAATAGACTTACACAGTTCTGTGGTGACATACGATACCATTTCATGGCTGACAGAAGACGACCGTTTAAATTCAGAATCTTGTTATGAACTCTCTGAAGATTTATTACAGATTGAATTTAAAGATAAAAATCTGCTCATTGATGTGGGTTGGTATAATCCCTTTCAAACCAAGCAAGGTTTTTTTCGGATTGAACTTATCCAGAACATGAATTGGGAAAGACCGCTGTTTAAGCGAAATTTTAGAAAAATAAATACTTTAAAACGACAAATCTCTCAACTGATCCACCAAATTGAGCAGCAACAATTTCAATGATGCAAAATCTTTAAACTGATCTCAGGGGTGTGAGCAATGCCTCATAACTTTGCAAATGGGTAAACACACCATCCTGTCGTTTATGTGCATCAATCAGAGGAACAAGTCTTTGAAAATGCTCAGATTCAACATGTGCGTCCAAAGCAGCACGATCTACCCATTCTTCTATAAAGACAAAATGTCCTCGCTGTTTTAAATCATGATACAGATCGTAGGCGACACAGCCTTGTTCTTGTTTGGTTTTTTCAATCAATTCCTGATACAAAGGCAACACCACATCAATTTTATCTTCTTGAATAAAATCTTCTGCAATCAATTTCAACATGTATAACACCTTGAATATTTATAAATTCACATCGAGTATGCTTTAAGCCTTTTATATTTAACATACTTTTATAAAGGTGGTAGCTGTAATCCTTTATATTTTCGGGTAAATGGTGCTGTGATTCTTTCCATCAGCGTTCTTTTAATCAATATCAAATATACGGCATTGCCACTCCATATTCCGATCAATAAAGGAATTGAAAATATGCTTAGGCTAATGATACCAAATAATACACTCTCGATAATTTCTCCCATTCTCCCATCTAAAAATTGAAAGAAAAAAATTAAGCCAAACCAAATCATAGCAAACACATGCATTACTTTTAAAAATCTGTGTATTTCAAATATTTTATGCGGTGTTTTCAGCAATCTAAATACCAAGCAAAAAGTGATAAATGCCATAAGCATTAGAATTGGCGTGAGGTAGAGCATCACTTCTATGCCCCGCTGTGCAGTTCGGTCTGATGCTGCGACAAATAAATCACCATGATAAAAATTTAAAAACAAACAAAATGGAATCACCAAGCTGGAAACAGCCATTACACTGGCAAATATTGCCGAAAAAAATAGTGTCCAAGATCGCATTGATATTCTCCTTTTTGATCTTGGATAGAGTGTGCATGTGTGAAATGTGATTTAGATGAGAGCAATGTGAAATTTGGGTGAAGTTTAATGATCAATATTGAATTGATTCAACAAATACCACACTACATTTCTCTTGTTTGATTACATTTTGAATATGCTAAAATATGATCAACAATCAACCTGAGTGATCGTGATGAATGAAGTATTTGATCCTTTCGTGTCAGAATTTGACGATGCGGATATGGAACAAAATTACAATGAATGGCTGAAAAACAAAGTTGAACAGTCTATTGTCGATTCACGCCCATCCATTTCACATGATCAAGTTATTGAACGCATGAAGCAAAAGCGCGAAGAAAGATTAAAAAATGTTGACCGTTAACTGGAAAATAAACGCTGTTCATGACTTAGAGGAAATTATTGATTATATTTTCATTCAAAACCCTGAAGCCGCAATAAATCTCGAAGATGAAATTTTAAATACGGCTGAGAGCCTTGCTGATATGCCATACAGTGGGCGTATAGGTCGAGTTTCTGGGACGAGAGAAAGGATTGTACATCCCAATTACATGATTATTTATCAGGTTTTATTTGATTCAATTGAAATTCTCAATATCGTACATACAAAAAAGCATTATCCATAACTTCAAGTATATAACATCAATAAAATCTGTTTTTATTTCACAGTCGCCATAAAATTCACAGCACTAAACAACCAAATCCAAAGTACAAAACAACGCCCTTGATTAAAATGATTCAGTTCTGTGCCATGCAAAATATTATGACGAGTTGCAGTTACAGTAGAACTATTATCCATTTTATAAGCTGCAAGTTCTGAAAAGTACGGATTCAACTCATGGGCAATTTTTGCTTTATGCCACAAACTCTTAATTTCATGACCTTTTAAACCTGGGACGATTTTATAAACATCAACAAACTTGCTATCTTGTTGTTTTAAATAGCCATGTTGAATCAAAACATCAGTAAGCAAGCCTTCCAATTGTGCATACAAAATTGGCACACAACCTGCATATAAACCCAAATCATACAGTTTAAAAGCTTCTTCAATCACATGCTTACGCGAAGCTTTATTTTCACCAATTTCAAGCGCATCAAAAGCTTCAAAAAACTCAGTTTGAAAATGTTGACCATTCACCACATTCAGAAGATTAAAGCGTTTTAAATCTTCAACTTCATGAATCTCTTGCCAAAAATTCAGTAAATACAAAGCATCATTGGCAACTTTAGCATCCAATTCCTGATTGAGTTCATCCGCAAGTACATTGAAATAAGGCTCTTGTTCAGCCAATTGATGTAAGGTTTTCTGTAAATAACCATGCTCATCTTCAGCAATATCTTCAAGGTAGATTTGTGCTTCTTTTAAGATATTTTTCCCAAGTTGTTGCTGACTGCCTTTATTTTGCGGAATACGGGTGACTTCACGATCAAAGTCATCATGGAAATCGTGATCAAGCCTATCATTATCAAAAGTATTTTTATGAATCATGGTCAGCTCACTCTCAGCAATTACAAATTTGGAAATAGACAGCAATATTCTATCCGAATGGTTCGAAGAAGATGTGAAATTGTATAAAAATCTACATTTGAATAGAATTCACCTATTCTATTGTGCATCTTCACAGCAATTACGTTAAAATCAATGCCCTTGCATTAACTTTGAGAAAGAGAGTTATATCCGTGCGAAATATTTTAGTCACTAACGCCCTTCCATACGCAAATGGTCCGATTCACATGGGTCATTTACTCGGCTACATCCAAGCAGATATCTGGGTTCGTGCCATGCGTGCAATGGGTCATAACGTGACTTATGTCTGCGCGGATGATGCACACGGTACAGCGATCATGCTTCGTGCAGAAGCCAATGGCATTACACCTGAAGCGCAAATCGCCAATGTTCAAAAAGAACATATCCGTGATTTTGATGGTTTTGGTGTACATTTCGATCACTACGATTCAACCAATAGTGAAGAAAATAAAAACCGCTCATCTGAGATTTATATCAAAAACCGTGAAGCAGGCAATATTGCGATTCGCCCTGTGACACAGTTATTTGACCCTGAAAAACAAATGTTTCTGTCTGACCGTTTCATCAAAGGCACATGCCCGAAATGTAAAGCAGAAGATCAGTATGGCGACTCGTGTGAAGTCTGCGGTACAACATACAATGCAACTGAATTATTGAATCCAAAATCAACATTGAGTGGTTCTACACCTGTAGAAAAATCATCAGACCATTACTTCTTTAAACTACCTAACTTTGCAGAATATTTGCAAAAATGGACACGTGATGAAGGTCGCCTACCTGTCTCAATTGCCAACAAATTAGATGAATGGTTTGATAATGGCTTGAATGATTGGGATATTTCTCGTGATGCACCTTATTTTGGTTTTGAAATTCCAGATGCACCAAATAAATATTTCTACGTTTGGGTAGATGCACCGATTGGTTATATGTCAAGTTTTGAAAACTATGTCAAAACCAAACGTCCTGACTTAAGTTTTGATGATTACTGGAAAAAAGATTCTAAAAATGAAGTCTATCACTTCATTGGTAAAGACATCGTGTATTTCCATGCATTGTTCTGGCCTGCAATGCTTGAAGGTGCAAACTACCGTACGCCTACAGGTTTGTTCGTGAATGGTTTCCTGACTGTAAATGGTCAAAAAATGTCTAAATCACGTGGTACATTCATCAAAGCAGAAACGTATCTCAACCACTTAAATCCTGAATATTTACGTTATTACTTTGCATCTAAACTTTCAGATAAAGTTGAAGATTCTGATTTGAACTTAGATGACTTTGTTCAAAAAGTGAATTCAGACTTGGTTGGTAAAGTGGTGAATATTGCGAGCCGTTGTGCGAAATTCATTAATACCAAATTTGATAATAAATTATCTGCAACCTGTGCAGAACCTGAACTGGTACAAAGCTTTATTGATGCTGGTGAATCTATTGCCAAATCTTATGAAGCACGTGAATTCTCAACAGCAATCCGTGAAATCATGGCACTTGCAGACAAAGCCAATCAATATATTGATGAGAAAAAGCCTTGGGCTCTTGCGAAAGTTGAAGGCGAAGAACAACAGGTTCATGACGTGTGTTCTGTAGGTATTAACCTGTTCCGTCAATTGGCTGTGTACCTTGCGCCAGTTTTACCGACACTTGCACAGCAGGTTCAGGATTTCTTAAAACTTGAATCTTTCGACTTCGCTTCAGCAAAAACTGTATTGGTTGATCATGAAATTGCATTGTTCCAACCTTTAATGCAACGTGTTGATCCTAAAGCTGTAACTGCGATGGTTGATGCTTCTAAAGACTCTTTAGCTGCTGCTGCCGAAGCTCCAAAAGCTGAGAAGAAAAAAGAAAAAGCCAAAGAGAAAAAACCTGAACCTAAAGTTGGTGAAGCAGAAATTATTGGTATCGAAGATTTTATGAAAATTGATCTTCGTGTGGCAGAAGTTTTAGATGCTGCAACGGTTGAAGGTTCTGACAAACTTCTTCAACTGACTTTAAATGTCGGTGAAGCTGAACCACGTAATGTATTCAGTGGTATTCGTGAGTTCTATGAGCCTCAAGACCTAAAAGGTAAACTGGTGGTGATGGTGGCGAACCTTGCACCTCGTAAGATGCGCTTTGGTATTTCTAACGGTATGGTTTTAGCTGCAGGCAATGGTGAAGGTGTTTGGGTGATTTCACCTGAAAGCGGTGCTAAAGCAGGTGATAAAGTATCTTAAAACTTAGTTGTTTTAAAGAAAGCCTCTACTGATGTAGGGGCTTTTTTAAATTTATACTGCATCCAAATTTATAACATTACACCAATCTCAACTTTGAATAAGGATTTCAAGCAGTAAAGGCGGATTGCTCTGCATAACGACAGATAGAAATAGGAAAACTGTCAATAAAATGAACTAAAAATACAAAAACTGAAGCCTATCAAACAATCCCCCAAATAGACTTTTAAAAAATATATCAATATTTGATCACGAACACTTTAAATTTTTTGAGTTATTCCACCAAGTAGCTCAAGCCACTTATAATACCGACAAATATCACACTAAATTAAATATTATCAATACATTTCACATATTAACCACTCTATCAAATTGATGAATAACCATAACAATACTTATTAAAATTCACTTTAATTTTCCATACTTAGAATGATATAAAAACAATAAACCATGAACAAAACCATCAAAAATCAAGCATTTCTTTTAACTAATGCACTTCTATTTTGCTTAAACATTCACATCACGCTACAAAATATTCCCTATTTATTTTCAGGTTTTTTATCGTTTTTTGAATTAAACAATGTATTCCTTACAAATTTTGCATTAAAATGAGCCATTATCTTTTCATCATTCGTCACCACCCTCTCCTAAATTTCATAGAGTGGTCGCACGGATAAAACATGCCTTTGAAAATTCGCGTGGCTAATAAACTGTAATGAATCAAGCAACCCATAATTCTATGGAAATGATTACCAACATCCGTGTATTGGATGAATGGCAAGAAGAAATTCCAGAGGATTTATATATTCCCCCAGCTGCATTCGAAATTCTGCTTGAACATTTCGAAGGACCACTCGACTTTTTAATTTACCTGATTCAGAAAAGTGGTTTTGATCTATTACAATTAGATATTGCCCCGATTGCCACTCAATATTTGTCTTATATGGACAATATGAAGTCGCTAAATATCGAACTTACCGCTGACTATATGGTGATGGCAGCTTTGTTAGCAGATTTAAAATCTCGCTTATTGTTACCAAAACCGAAAACAGTCAATATTGAAAAAGATCCAAAACAAGAACTGATTGACCGTTTAGAAACTTATTTACGGATCAAAAAAGCGGCTGAACATTTAGGGCAAATGCCTGTTTTAGATCGAGATACTTATCCAACCAATGTTGCGATTGGTCATATTCCTAAAGTATATGAAGGTTATGACGTCGAGATGTTAAGAGATGCTTTGTATTGCATTTTTAATCGTCCCGAGCCTGTTACGCATAAAATTGAACAAGAACCTGTTTTACTTGAAGAGCGTATAGCCTATATCGAACACATGGTGGAGTCTGGTGAAGTTCTCAGTTTTCAAGAATTACTCAAACCAAACCAAGGTCGTATGGGCATGGTTGTGACATTTATGGCAATCTTAGAACTGACTCGTCAGCAGAAAGTTCAGATTATTTCATCGGGTGTCGAAGCTCCGCTTTCTATTCAAGGAGCAACTGCATGACCATTGATCAAAATAATGCCTTCAATGTAGATGAGCTACATCATGAAGTTCTGATGCAACTTGAAGCGATTATCTTTGCCAGTGATGCGCCAGTTTCGATTGCTCGCTTAAAAGAAGCTTTTCAAAATCAATATTCAAAACAACAATTGCAAAATTATTTACAGCAATTGTCTGTATTACAACATGGTCGCTCAATTGAACTGATCGAAACTGCACAAGGTTATCGTTTTCAAGTTCGTGCCAAATATCGCAATGTGATTGCACAAGTTTGGCCAGATCGACCAACGAGATTATCCCCATCACTGTTAGAAACAGTATCAGTGATCGCTTATCATCAGCCTGTAACCCGTGCTGATATTGAGCAAATACGAGGAGTTACGAATAATAGTCAAATACTCCGGACTTTATTCGACTGGAACTGGATTAAAGAATCTGGTTTCCGTGAACTCCCAGGTAGACCTGCGTTGTTAGTGACAACGCCACAGTTTTTAAATGCTTTTGGTCTAGTATCTTTAGATCAATTGCCTCCCCTGCAGGACGCCAAGGAAGCTTTTATGGCTTTGGATGTGCAAGCTCCAAAATCTTAAATAGGTGCTCTGTTGATGATTATTTCTAAGGTTATGCTGTCATGAGTGAAAAATTGCAAAAGGTACTCGCACGAGTTGGTTTGGGCTCTCGCCGTTATATGGAAGAGGTCATTGCGGCTGGTCGTGTAAGTGTCAATGGGCAGGTTGCTCAAGTGGGCGAACGTATCGAACCAGGTGATGAGCTTCGCATCGATGGTCGTAAAGTTCAGTTCCAAATTGAAGACGAAATTCGTCGCCGTGTCTTGATTTATTATAAACCTGAAGGTGAAATCTGCTCTCGCAATGATCCTGAGTCTCGTCCGACTGTGTTTGATCACTTACCTCCTATTGCCAACGATCGCTGGGTCATGGTAGGTCGCCTGGATATTAACTCTACAGGTCTGCTCCTATTTACAAACGATGGTGAACTTGCCAATCGTTTAATGCATCCCTCAAATGAAATCGAACGTGAATATGCCGTTCGTGTCATGGGAGAAGTAACGCCTCAACTAAAAAACAACATGATGAATGGCGTTGTTTTAGATGATGGTCCAGCAAAATTTGAATCTTTCTCTGAAATTGGTGGAGAAGGGATCAACCGCTGGTACCAAGTCGTAGTAAAAGAAGGTCGTAACCGTGAGGTTCGCCGTATTTTTGAATCACAAGGTCTAAAAGTAAGTCGCTTGCTTCGTACACGTTACGGCACAGTGATTTTGCCTCGTGAACTTCGTACAGGTCGTTGGATGGAATTAGATAAAACTGAAATTGATAATTTGACTAAAGCTGTAGAACTTAAACCACGTCAAGGCACGGGTTTATTTGGTATGGCAAAACGTCGTACTGAACGTATGCAAGATAAACCGATGGCAGCACGTCGCGGTGGTTTCTTACGTCAACAACGTCGTGATAGCGAAGGTGATGATTTTCAATCACAAAATCATCATGGGAATAACCACCAACAGCAAGAACGCCGTGGTTTTCAACCGACTATGAACCAATATGGTCAAAACCGTTCTGAAAATCGTAGCGAAAACCGTTTTGACAATCGCAACGATCGTTCTGACAGCCGCAATGAACGTTCTGAAAATCGTTTTAACAAAGCACGCTCTGCGGGCAATGGCGGTAATAGCTACAATAAAGATCGTAGCGACAATCGTGGTAACACGTTTAACAGCAATCGCTCAGACAATCGTTATGGTCAACAAAACCGTAACAATCGTGTTGAAGGACGCTACAACCCAAATGAACGTTTAGAGACTGGTGACCGTCAAGAACGTGAGCAACCTGAAAAGAAAAAACCATTTGTTGTGAACAAAGGTTTTAAAAAGTTCTAAGTCATCAATAGACTAAAACTTGAAAAGCCACTATCTTTGTATAGTGGCTTTTTTGATTGGGATAATGAAAATAATAAAATGAATAAACGCTATTTCATCTTGATTCCACTATTTTGCATTTGGTTAATTGCGAGTCTTGTAATCGCCTATCAAGGGCAATTTTATTCAGAATACCTGATTGAGTTTCTAAAAAAACAACCACAAAACTACCCATATCCAATTTTCCAAGTGTTAACCTTATCCTTTATTTATGGAATATGGCTTCTCAGTTATGCTTTTCTTTTTTGTTCCAATTGGGGCGTAAAGCATCCTTATATAACATATACCTTGTGTTCAATCCTTCCGATCCTCTTATCGTCCTATGGATTTTTCATCGCCTTTGTATCTTCACTTCATGTCATTGCATTTATTCTCATCAGCATCGCAACCACATTACTGCACTTTTTATTGCTTCCAGTACTGATTCCCGTCTATCGTAAATATGTTTATCCAAACAAAGTACATCTGCATCTTAATTAAGTGCAAAAAAGCCACTGCTTAGAGGGATGAGTAGCACAGCTAAGTAAGATCACTAAAAATTATTTTAGTTATAAGAAGTTCCCCCTCTTTTCCAAAGAGGGGTTAGGGGGAGATTTCAGAATTTTTCCCAATAATTTTACTTAGCCGATCAGTATTAACTCCTTAAAGTGGCTTCATCCAAATAAGACAATCAAATATATTCACTCGTCCCTTGCGGAATCGCACTTAACAAACGCTTGGTATATTCATGCTTCGGGTCTGCATACAACTCATCTGAATTGGCGATTTCAACAATATCACCATGATTCATCACCATGATTTGATCAGAAATATATTTCACCACAGACAAATCATGTGAAATGAAGATATAGCTCAAACCATATTCATCTTGTAAATCTTGCAATAAATTCAATACTTGCGCCTGAACTGAGACATCCAGTGCAGAAACAGATTCATCACAAATCAAAATTTCAGGTTTTAAAGTCAAACAACGTGCAATCGCAATACGTTGACGTTGCCCGCCTGAAAATTCATGCGGATAACGGTGAAATGCCTGAGCAGGTAAACTGACTTTTTCCAGTAAATCCAAAGCCATCTTCTTACGTTCTATATCATTTGCACCGATCTGATGAACTTGCATGGGCTCCATCAAAATTTGCCCCACGGTAAAACGTGGATTCAATGATGCGTAAGGATTTTGGAAAATGATCTGAATCTTACGTTGATACTGTGCAAAATCTTTGTCAGACATTGCCAAAATATCTTTGCCTTGAAACAAAGCCTTGCCGCCTGAAGCTTGTTGCAAACGCATCAGTAATAAGCCAATGGTGGTTTTACCTGAGCCTGATTCCCCAACTAAACCTAATGTTTTGCCTTTAGCCAATTGAAAAGATGCACCTTTCACCGCTTGGAATTCATCTTTAGCAAAGAAACCTTTACGACTAAAAAATGATTTTTTCAAATCTTGCACATCGAGAATGATTTCTTCATTGCCTGTTAAACCACGTTGACGATCAGCCTTTTTCGCTACTGATAAGTTCCCATTTTCAATAGCTTGATCATCTTTTTGCATCATAAAATCATTGATCGTCGGTAAGCGATACGGACGACGTGAAAGTTGCGGACGGCACATTAGCAGTGCTTGGGTATAAGCATCTTGCGGATTTTCCAATACTGCTTTAGCTAAACCTTGTTCACGAATCTCACCATGACGCATCACAATCACTTCATCTGCAATTTCACCAACCAATGCCAAATCATGGGTAATAAACAACATCGACATTTGACGACGCTTACGCAATGATTCTAATAAATCAATAATTTGTTTTTGAATAGTGACATCGAGTGCCGTGGTTGGTTCATCAGCGATCAGTAATTTCGGCTCACAGGCAATTGCCATTGCAATCATGACACGCTGTTGCTGACCACCTGACAATTGACTCGGATATGCATCAATCTTACTTTCAGGTGCTGGAATGCCAACTTCTTTGAGTAACTCCAAAGCACGTGCTCTTGCCTGTTTGCGCCCATAGCCCAAATGAATCCGCATAATTTCAGCAATCTGATCGCCTACGGTAAAGACTGGATTCAATGAAGACATCGGCTCTTGGAAAATCATGGCAATCTCTTTACCACAGATTGCTCGCATTTCCTTAGTACTCAGGCTGAGTAAATCCTTTCCTTCAAATATAATTTTACTTTTTTCAGCAATTTTAGACTGACCTTGGGGCAGTAAACCCATGGTTGCCAAAGACGTAACCGATTTACCACTGCCCGATTCACCCACCAAAGCCACAGTGGTATTGGCTGGAATTTGAAAAGAAATCCCTTTCACAGTTTCCACAAATTGCTTATTTTCACCCTTGAAACTAACGCTCAGGTTTTCAACACTCAACAAAACATCAGAATTTGTTGATGCAGAAGTTGTTGTTGCTTGTTCTAACATCGTTCTGCTCCTTATTTGAGTTTCGGGTCTAATGCATCACGCAATGCATCGGTGAACATGGAGAATGCTGTGACTAAAATCGCCATCGCGACTGATGCAGCAACCAATTGCCACCATTTACCTAAGATCAATTCACTTTGCGCTTCATTCAACATACTGCCCCAAGACACGACACCGACAGGAACACCAAAGCCCAAGAAGCTGAGTATCACTTCTGATTTGATAAATGAAACCACAAGAATCGACATTTGTACCAAGGCAATATGACTCACATTCGGAAAAATATGTACAAACATACGGCGCATATTACTGACACCAATCGCTTTGGCAGCCAGTACATACTCACGAGAAGTATGTTTCAAATATTCCGCACGAATTAAACGAAATACCCCAGTCCATCCTGTTAGTCCGAGAATGAGGACAATGGAAAGAATACCTTTCTGTTGAAGCACCGCAGCGATTGCCAAAACCAAAAGTAAGTATGGAATAGAAGTGAAAATGTTATAAAACCAGTTCAGTACATCATCCACCCATCCACCAAAATAACCAGCGATTGCCCCTAGAATTGTCCCAATCAAAACTGCGACAAATGCTGCGACCACACCGACAATAATTGAGGTTTCAGCACCTTTAATGGTTTTTAACAGAACATCTTGTCCCCATTTATCTGCACCAAAAGGCAAGGTTTGTTTGAGTTCACTTTTTTGATCAAGTAAATGCCCACCCAACTGTTGATCAATCGCTTTCATATCTTCTGCAAGTGGATCTTGAATACCGTAATAATCAATCGCACCACCCGAAGCTTGTTCTGTTGCAATTTCAGCATTCAATTCTTTAATCACATCTTTCAAAGGGTCAACAGGATTTTCAGGCAGTGCTTCGACTGTTGCTGCTTTTTTAGCAGGATCAGTATTGCTTTGATCAGCCCCTATAAAGGTCGGCGGTGCATAGCTGACAGCGACTTCTTTATTCCAATCTTTTGCAATCAAGCCTGTCATCGACAGAATTAACATGACAAAAAAGCATAGCACGACAAATAAGGATGTCATCGCGATACGATCTGCTTTCAGGCGTCGCATTGCCAACTTCCACAGTCCAGGTGAAGTCTGTTCATCTTGAGCATCTACTTTTTTAGATAAAATTCCAAGCATGGCTCACCTACTTCAACTGTACGCGTGGATCGACCACTTTATAAATCAAGTCAGCCACAAGGTTAAAAATCATCGTTGCAGCAGCGACATATACCGTAATCGCTTTAATAACAGGAAAGTCACTCCGTTCCACCGCAATAATCACCTCACGACCTATCCCAGGAATCCCGAAGAATCGCTCAATTAAGAAAGCACCAATCAGCAATGCAGGTAAGCTCGACATCACATCGGTAATAATCGGAATCGAAGCATTACGAAGAACGTGAATACCGAGAATACGTCCCTCACTTGCCCCTTTGGCACGTGCAGTCCGCACATAATCTTGATTGACTTCATCTAAAACAAAACTACGGTATAGACGTAAAGTGGGTGCAATACTCACCACCAACATGATTAGAATTGGGAGTAATGAATATTTGAATAGATTTTCGCTAAAACTATCGCTCCAACCTTGGACAGGAAACCAGCCCATTTTATAAGCCAGCCCATATTGGAACACGATGATGTAAACCAAAATACTGATTGCCATTGCCACCGTACACAGCATCATCACCATACGATCTGTCAAAGAACCACGCACTGAAGCAATCGCTAAAGCAAGGATAATTGAAATCACGGTTTGTAAAATAACCAGTGGAATCATGATAGTGAGCGATGGTCCCAGACGAGTCAAAATAATGTCTGATACTGATTCGCCTGTACTCCAACTATAACCATAGTCAAAAGTGACGATTTGTTTAATGAAAATCCATAACTGCACATAATAGGGTTGGTCAACACCCAACTGTTGACGAATATTTTCAATTTGTTCTGGATTCGCCATTTTCCCTGCAAGGATATAGGCAGGATCTCCACCAACCCAGTTAAATAGGAAGAAAATCAGCAACACGACTCCCAACATGGTAGGAATCATTTGCCAAATACGGCGTGTGATATATGCCAACATAGTTTTAAATCCCGATTAACGTTGACCCGTAATTTCTTTAAAGAACGCTTTGTTATCTGGTTCTCTGCCTAAGAAATCCACCACCAATTGCGCAGCTTTCTTCTGACCACCTTGTGACAAAATCGCCTTACGATAACGCGCGCCAACTTCTGGATTATTTAAGTTATCACCAAATGCTGAGAGCATGTCGAGTGCCATGACTTCCGACCACATATAGCCATAATAGCCAACTTGATAACCGCCCATGATATGACCAAACTGTCCTGGGAACTCTGTGCTTGGGACATGACCGAGTGCCATATCTCCTTCGAGTTTTTTCCAAACATCTAAAGGCTGCGTTTTAAGTGCATCTTTCGTATGCAATGCCATATCAAATTGTGCATATAAAGTCTGACGTGCATAACGCAAACCACGACCATAGTTATGTACTGCTTTGAGCTTTTCAATCAATGCATCATCGACACGTGGACAATCTGGTTTACAGTAATCTGCAAGTGTCGATAAAGTTTCTTTACGACGCGCCCATTCCTCATACATCTGCGAAGGTGCTTCAACAAAATCTCGTTCTACAGAAGTGCCTGATTGTGAGGCATAGCGTGTATTAGAAAGAATGCCATGTAGTGCATGACCAAACTCATGTACAAAAGTTTCTAGTTCATCACTATTCAAACCTTTGCGGTTAAAGTTGGTGACCAATGCTGAAATCGGTTTACGTCCTGTTAAAGTACTTCCGCCATGTACACTCCACACCGCGGCATGACCATATTTGCCTTCACGCGGAAATTTATCCATATACAAGCCACCTAAAAGCTGACCTGTTTTTTTATCAGTGACATCATAGTATTCAACTTCATCTTGCCAAGTTTCAACTTTGGCAGGTTTGAAATCGATGCCATAAAGGTTAGATGAAATGGCAAATAACCAATCTTGAGAAGCTTGAGTTGGGAAATATTCACGTAGTTTTTCTTGATCTACCTTGTATTTTTCTTGGCGTAACTTCTCGCTCCAATACCCCTCACTCCAGCGATTAATCTCGGCTTTTTCAATCGGAATATTTAAAGTTCTAGCTTTAAATTCACGTAAAATTTGTACTTCTTGCTTTTCTAAAGGTGTCACGGTTTTGTGTACATCATTTAGGAAGTTATTGACTGTTTCTGGATTTTTCGCCATGCGATTTTTCAGAGTCCAATCTGCATAACTGGCTTTACCAAACAACTGTGCCAACTCATAGCGCAAGTCCATCGCTTGCTTCAGCAATACTAAATTCTTTTCTGTACCACGACGAGTATAGGCGATTTGATAACGCTTACGTGCTTCATCACTATCAGCTAACTGCATGAATGGAAGATATTCAGGATACTCAAAACCGAGCAGATAATTACCCTTTTCATTTTTCTTCAAATTGGCAATATAACTTTCTGGCAAACCTTTTAATTCAGCTGGGGTAAATTCTAATTTTTCAGGATTATCACGCACATTACGCGCATACTCTTGTTGAATCTTGGTCAACTCGTCCAAAATCACTTTTAAACGTGCTTGCTTTTCCGCAGGCAATTGCACGCCTGTATCTTCAAAACCATCTAAAATATCTTGACGAAACTTTTGATCAATCTCATTGTCCGCTTTGGATTTCACAATTTGCTGATACAAATTTTTATCTTGATATACTTCAGTAAGAAACTGACTAATTTTAACTTCGCAATCATCCGCTGCTTTGCGTAGATCAGCACTTGGATCGACATTACTCATTAGCCCCACTGGACCATAAAAGTCTTCAAATGTTGAGAAAATCTGATCCCACTTTGCTAAAACATCCGCGGCAGATGCATTTTTCTTTAATTTAATTTTAGCAAATTCAGCCAATTTTGCTTTCGTCCCTGCAATATTGGCATCGCACTGTGTAGGAATATCTTTAGCTTGAAGCTTAGGTAAAGTACTACGTTCAGTATTGGCAAAAGCCAATTGCCCCATTCCTATCGTAAGCACACATAGTGTTGTGAGTTTGAATGCTTTCATTTTCCATTTTCTCCATTCTTCAATTTATTAAATTTCTAATTTCAATCTATTTACATTTCAAAATTTAGCCTAGATACCACATCCAGCCTAATGTGAGAAATTGATTTAACTTACTTTTTTAAATCAAAATACATCCATTCAGATGGTAAAATCGGATGCTTTTTAAAACCAATCACGCGTGGTTGCGCCAAGGCATTACGATAACGTGAGGACGCAAATTGCACAGGCATATACACTTCCATTATTCTTGCCATTTTGCGATATAAAGCATCTCTCTCAGGACCCGGTTTCATTTTTTGCGTCTGCTCATACAAACGATCATATTCAGGAATTTTCATACAGCCATTATTGGTGGCATGAATATTTTTGCCATAAAACAACTGCATAAAATTATCTGCATCAGGATAATCCGCCACCCAAGCAGACGCTTTAAACATGGTTTTACACTGCTTTTCTGCTTTTAATGATTCAGCAAATGGCATCGACTTGGTGGCCATTTTGATTTTGATATTATCCAAAGTCTTTTTCCAAAACTCAGCACCCTGCTGACTACGTGCAGTATTCCCTGTCGTCATTTCGATCACCAAAGGTTCACCATTGGGCAATGTCCGCCAACCATCAGCGCCGACTTTATAGTGATAACGATCTAAGAGTAAATTGGCAGCTTTGACTGAATAAGGAATACTGCTTTTATAGTTCGGGTCATGACCGACAATACCTTGTGGAATTGGATATTGTAGTTTTTCAGCATCACCTTTCGATAACACTTTGATCTGTGTATCTGCTGAATATGCCATTGCCATCGCACGGCGTAATGCAATCTTATCTTTGCTTAAACCACCAACAACAGGATTCCGCATATTCCAATAATGATAGTCAATAGATGGATCAAGAATACGAGACAGTTGTACACCTTTTTTGGCTAACTCAGGTTTCAACTTTCCATCCTGAATGGCTTGAACCACCAAATCACCATCTAAAATAAACAGATCAGTTTCATTCTTACTAAAAGACAACCAACGTGATTGTACCTCTTCCATCACTTGAATATCGACCACACCAATTTGAGGCATTTTTTTGCCTTTCATTGCATCTACGATTTTTTGATCTTCAGATGTAGATGCTTTGAAATCCCAAATATAACTACGAAAATCAGGATTGGCTTTGAGGATGATCCGTGAACCTGGCACCCATTTTGATAAGACATAAGGTCCTGTGCCCACTGGATTCTTCATTGCAAATCCTGCTTTATCACGATAGTGTTCAATCACTTCACGTGCAACAGCCCCTGCGGGTTGATGCGCCAACAACATTGGAAAATTTTGATCAGGTTGTGTCAATTTAATCACTAATGTATAGCGATCAGTCGCTTTTAAACCCTCAACTGGACGATCATAATTAAATTTGCCTGTTTTTTTGGCATCTGCAAGAACACTGTCCATTCCTGCCACTTTGCCATCAAGCAACCAGCTATTCGGTGAATGTAAACTAGGATCTAACAGTCGTTTATAAGAATAGACATAATCTTGCGCAGTGAGTTCTCGTGGTTTTCCTTTAAATACAGGATCTTTGGCAAAAAAAATGCCTTTTTGAATTTTAAAAGTATAAGTCAGACCATCCGCACTGACTTCAGGCAATGCCACAGCAGTACGTGGAACCAGTTTTGCAGGTGAGGCTAAATAATCGTATGTGTACAAACCTTCAAAAATAGAATTATGCACATGAGCAGAATAGAGATCTTGTGTACCTGCTGGGTCAAACCCTGTCTCCGCAACTGGGAATACATAGCGTAATACTTTATTTGGGTCTGCCGGACTTTTTGCATCTACATTCATCGTCACTGTCGAAGCCATGCTCGCAAACAGAACACTTGCCCCAATCTGTTTAAACTTCCGATTAAAATTATCCTTCATCTTTTTCTTCAACTTCATCATTTATTTTTTAACTGGCTGAATATCGACATATTGCCACACGCTATTCATCATTGGATGTGCTTTATAACCTTGCACTTGCGGATGCATTAGCCAACTACGTAAGCGTGTGCTCCCCACAATCCATGGATTATCCGCTTCAATTTGACGATTCATTTTTTCATATAAAGGAACACGTTGCTGAGGTAGTAATGCTAAAGCTTGTGTGTAAAGTGAATCATAGGCTTTGGACTGATAACAACTGATATTACCTCGACCAGAGTTCGGTCCATATAAAAGTTGTGCGAAGTTTTCACCTTCGGGAAAATCAGCAATCCATGCACTACCCCACAGCATATATTTACATTGCATGGCGGCTTTCATATTGTCAGCAAAATTACTCACAATAAACTCACTGCGCAATCCAACTGCATCTAAATTCTTTTTCCATAATTCAGATAAAATCGCATCTTTTGAACTACTTTGCATCAAGAATTTGATGCTTAAAGGCTTACCATTTGGCAAGGTTCGATAACCATCTTTACCTTTTTTATAACCAAAGCGATCGAGTAATTTATTGGCAAGTAAAGGGTTATAAGCAATACTACTTCTATATTTAGGGTCATAACCTTGCACCCCCTCTGGAATGAACATTTCAGCTTTTGTTGCTTGCCCTTTATATAATTGTTTGATCGACTCTTCATCATTATAAGACATCGCAATAGCACGACGTAACGCAATCTTATCGAGACTAAAACCACCAATCACAGGATCTTTCATATTGATCGAGGTATAAGTCACTTCAGGATCTTTATTTTGAAATAACTTAATGCCGAGCTTTTGTAGCGCTGGTTTGAGCTGCTTGCCATCTAAAGCTTGCGGGACAGCATTTGAAGTAAGTTTATCGTAATCAAGTTGCCCCGATTTAAATGCTAACCAACGTGATTGTTCTTCTTCGATAATACTGATATTGACCTTGCCGACTTGAGGCATCTGCTTGCCTGACATTTCCTTGACCAGCTGATTGTCCCATGCAGTGCCCGTGGATTTGTAATTCCATGTAAAACCACGATAGTCAGGGTTTGCGACCAATTCAATTTTACTGCGTGGCACATAGCGACTGAGTTGATAAGGCCCTGTTCCAACTGGATGTTGACCTAGACGATCACCATAAAATTCAACCACTTCTCTAGCTGTAGCACCAAAGGTCACATAGGCAAGAATATACGGAAAATTATAATCAGAACGCGCTAAAGTAATTTGTAAGGTATATTTATCCAGTGCTTTTAGCCCAGCAATCGGTGCGTCGTAGTTAAACTTACCTGTTTTTTTTGCAGAATCGACCAGTTGATTTAAGCCAACTATTTTACCGTCGATGAATGAGAACGTTGGTGAAACATTTTTAGGATCACTGATCCGCTGAATCGAATAAATATAATCTTGCGCAGTTAGCTCACGACGCTTTCCTTTAAAAGCAGGATCGTCAGTAAAATAAATTCCTGATTTTATTTTAAATGTATAAACTTTGCCGTCTTGCTCAATTTTAGGTAAGGTCTGAGCGGTGTTGGGAACCAGTACTACTGGTCGAGCAAGGTAATCATATTTTAATAATGGTTCAAAAATTGCCTCTGCAATATTGCCACTATAAAAATTATAAGTTTTGACCATATCAAAACCATCATCTGGTGCTTCAAATGCTAGATTTAAAACTTTATTTGGCTGTGCAGGTGTTTTCGCAACTGCTAGCTCCCCACCACTTATTGCACACGCCAGTAGCACAACTTGTAAAAACTTCGATTCCAAATTCATACCTATCTATTTTTATTTATCAAATTGGGTTAAACATCCTGTTTATATTTCCATCATCTTCATACGCCATTTGGCAATGCTTTAACCAGTAAAATAACACTAGAGAAAATTAGATGTTATAACAGTTTAAATTTAAATCAAATTTCATTTTTTAAGTCCAACTCAACCCAATTTAATTTATTTTTATCTTAGGGTCTGTTGACATTTGTTGCGTAAAAATAAAGAGATAGTAAATTGATTAAAACGAGGAATAAATGCTCTGCATCCTGCACTATATTGTCCTGCATTGTAGTCACATGACTATTTTCCACATCAATCTTTCAGGTGATAAAAATCTTAGATCTTTTGTACTCACCATACGAATAGGATTTTTTTAGTAAAATGCTATATATTTTTTAGAGTTATAGCGATATAGTTTGCACTTAGTTCACGGATAACAATACAGCAATATCGAGAAATACAATAAATAGATAATTTCCAATACAGTTATGACACATATTTCTTAAGCTAACTGATGAGTTTGGTTATCTAAATAATGACGTATAGGTTTTCATTGGTATTTTTCAAATCTTGTTTAGGCAAATTTAGACCAGATTTGTGAAATGATTTTAAATCAATCAAAAATTAAATGTTGTCAATATTTTATTGTTTAACGCTTATTATGGGAGTAAAGATGGGCAAGCGTTTTACAGAATTAGAAAATAGCACAACCAAGCGCTTCGTTAGTTTGGGTATCGTTATTCTCCTACATCTTATCGTTCTCTATGGATTAAGCACGGCGCTATCAAAAAAAGTAGAAACGCCAACAGAAGTTCCTGTCGAAGCCCTTATTTTTCAGGACACTGCACCAAAATCTGAAAGCTTACATGTGGTTAATCTGCAATCTAAATCCGCTGTCGCAGTAAAAAAAACAGCGGAAACGACACACGCCAAAAGCAATAAAAAACCATTAAGGAAAGCTAAATCTACTTCATCCAATTCAGCAAGTTCGGCAAGTTCGGCAAGTTCGGCAAGTTCGGCAAGTTCGGCAAGTTCGGCAACAGATACCGAATTACCAGCTTCAAGTCCACAAGCCTCATCAACATCAACAGCATCCTCTTCAACCACTACAATAAAACCAAAAGGTGAAACACGTGGTGTCACCGCTGGGGAAAAAGCCTGTAAGCGCCCAGAATATCCAGATGACGCAATAGCAAAGAAAGAACAAGGGAGCGTTATTGTTTCACTCTTTGTCAGTCGTAATGGTGTTGTAAAAGAATCGAAAATAAAAAAAACCACTGGGAGCAAAGCTTTAGACCAAGCAGCTGCTAAGGCTTTCAGTTTATGTAGTTTCAAACCCGCATTAAAAGATGGTGAACCTCAAGATGCGTGGTACGACATTCCTTATGAATTTGAACTGGATGAATAAAAACTAATGCACAAATTAACAATGAATAAATTAATAAAAATTTTGGAGATAACAGATGTATAACACGCGATCAATTCAACGTTTTATCTTCGCAGGAATCTTAGCAACGAGCACTTTACTTCCTATTGTTTCAGTGTTTGCAGAAGAAGCGTCCACAACACCTGTAGCTGTAGAAACAACAAATACAGTATCAACTGATGTACCTGTACCTCCACCACAACCTGTTGCTGTTCAGCCTGTAGCTAATCCATACGGCTTTGAAGCTTTATGGAATGATGGTGATGTGATTACAAAGTCAACAATCTTCATTTTATTACTCATGTCAATTGGGACGTGGTACATCATCATTACCAAGTTAATCCAACAAGCAAAAATTCAACGGCAAGGCAAAGAAGCTGAAGTTAAATTTTGGGCAGCGTCTTCAATTGATACAGCCGCTGAAACCTTAACCGAAGCCAGTGTCTATCGCTTTATTGCTGAAAAAGGCATTAACTCTACTAAAAAGCATGGTGGCAACTTACTTGAACGAATCGATTTCAACACTTGGGTGACGATTTCTATCCAACGTGCCATTGATAAAATCCACAGCCATTTAAGTGGTGGCTTAGCTTTCCTAGCAACTGTTGGCTCAACCGCACCATTTGTTGGATTGTTTGGTACAGTTTGGGGAATTTACCATGCATTAACAGCGATCGGTATTTCAGGTCAAGCCTCGATTGATAAAGTCGCTGGCCCTGTTGGTGAGGCATTGATTATGACTGCAATCGGTCTTGCTGTCGCAGTCCCTGCTGTACTGGGTTATAACTGGTTAATACGTCGCAACAAAGCTGTTTTAGACAACATACGTGCTTTTGGCTCAGATTTACATATGGTCTTGCTCAGTGGCGAAATCAAAAATGATTCGAAAAGCGATAGCAAATAAGAGAGCCAACAATCATGGGAATGAATATCCGCTCAGACGATGATGAAAATGATTTGATTGCAACTATCAACACTACTCCTCTGGTGGATATTATGTTGGTTTTGTTAATTATTTTCCTTATCACTGTCCCCGTTGTGATCCATACTGTGCCTGTAAAATTACCTGAGGAAAAAACTGCGCCTTATGTCACTCAGCCCATCAATATTCAAATTGCCGTCAATAAAGCAGGTGATATTTTTTGGAATGAAAAGTACATTGCAGACAAAGCAACACTGATCAGCCGTCTACAAGTTGAAGCTAAGAAAACGCCTCAACCTGAAGTTCATATACGCGGTGACCAAGTTACAAAATTTGCAGCCATCGACGAAGTAATTAGTGCGGTCAAACATGCAGGGATCGGTAAAATCGCTTTTGTCACTACACCTGTCGCAGCACCATAGTTGGGAGAAACATCTTATGGGTATGAATGTTGGTTCCAATAAAGACGATGATGATGTGATGTTAGACGTCAATATGACACCACTTATTGATGTGATGTTGGTATTGTTAATTATGTTTATTATCACCATACCAATTCCCAATAACTCGATTAACATTGACTTGCCTAATGGCGCGCCACCACCACCAACCAATGAGAAACCACCTGAGCCTGTTAACTTAAAAATTGATGCGCAAGGTAAAATTTTTTGGAATGGTCAGCCCGTTGCAGATAAACAGGCTTTAGAAGTTTTGTTTAATGGTGTAGCACAACAAAAAGATCAAGACACGATCAAAGTGCAACCTGACAAAATGACTGAATATAAAGATGTTGCAATGGTCATGGCGGCTGCTCAACGCTTAAATGTGAAAAAGATTGGTATTTCCGCCAGTCAATAAGCGTCAAAATTGATCTAAAACCGCTCAACATAATTGTATGGGCGGTTTTTTATATAAGTAAAAGCGGTTCTTTAATAATTCATAAAGACTGTACAATTACTCAAACCGCTACATCCGCGTTTGTTCAATTAAATCAAATTGTTCAGAAGAATCATGTTGTGCAATCGTCGCGTGTAACGCAAAGTTTGCCCCACCTACATTATTCCAGTGCTCAATAAACCACTGCATACAAACCTGTGAAGCAACAGACCAAATATCTATGCCTTGCGCTAAATATTCAGCCTCGAATGACTGAGGATAAACCCCATCAATCAAAATCAAGCTTGGATCAATGACACTCGGATAACGAGCTTCGCCATTGACTAAAACAAAATGTTCAGAATGATTTTCATCTAAAAAGAACACTCGAATTGGAAATTGTTCTGTAAATTGCTCAGAGAATATCTCAAAAGCTAAAGTTTTCACTTCAAGCGGATAACGCTGTTGAATGAGTTGCACTAATACAGGTACAAGTAAGCCATCGAATGTTTTTAAATGGTTTAAGATCTGAGATTGAACGTCTTGATTTTGATTCATCTTCGCTATTCTTATTCAACAGTTATACACAAAAGGATGCTATTGAATATTCAATAACATCCTTACAACACACCCAGCGAAGAGTGATTAAAACTCTCCGCAGTTCTCAATAGATCACGATTGTTGTTTACTCAACCTCAATGCGTATTAAGCTTTTTTCACAAACTCAGATTTTAGTTTCATCTGACCAATACCATCAATTTTACAATCAATATCGTGACCATCACTGCTATCTGCAACTAAGCGAATATTCTTCACTTTCGTACCGACTTTCACCACTGACGATGAACCTTTGATTTTCAAATCTTTAATCACAGTGACCGTATCGCCATCTGCTAAAGCATTTCCAACAGCATCTTTAATTATGGTTTGCTCATCGGCTTGCCCTTGCTCATCCTCTTTCCACTCATGGCTACATTCAGGGCAAATCAACAAATCTGCGTCTTGATAAGTATATTCAGAATTACATTTTGGGCATGCAGGTAAAGACATAATAAAGCTCAAGAACAATTCAAAAAGACGATCATATCATTTATATATTTTTCATCAACTTAAAAACCATATTTAAATTAAGGAATAAATACTATTTCAATGTCGTCAATACATCGATCAATACCGTGACATGATTATGCCCTTCATTTTTCGCTGCTGTAAGCAAGGTCACCGTTTCATCATCGGTCAATTGCTTTAACTCAGCCAATTGAGACTGAACACTTTGCAACTCAGCCTTATACCTTTGCTGAAACTCATCCCAACGATTTTTAATATCTTCGTGATACCATTTACGCAGTTCATTGGATGGCGTGATTTCTTTTAGCCACAGGTCAATTTTAGCATCTTCTTTTTTAATACCACGTGCCCACAAACGATCAACTAAAACTCGTTTACCGTCATTTTCAGACGGCACATCATAAATACGTTTGGTTTGAATCATTTTTATGCCTTATTTCTTATTTAAATTTTACTGATCTGGAATACTTGGGTTCACAAGAAGCCCGAACAATTGTAGTGATTCTTGCCATCCTAAATAACAAGCCTCAACAGGAATCATCTCTGGAATTCCAGACTGAGTAATATTGACCTCAGTACCAACAAGCACGCCTTTGATCTCGATAATCACTTCAATTTCCCCTGCTAGTTCAGGGTTATCAAAATGATCAAAATACCGAATCCGCTGATTGGGAATCAGTTCAACATACGTTCCGCCAAAAGAATGTGTCGAACCTGTAGAAAAATTGGTAAAAGACATCCGATACGAACCACCAACTGCTGCATCCATCTGATGAACCTTGGCAGTAAAACCATGCGGTGGCATCCATTTTACAATAGCATCTGGGTCTAAAAAGGCTTTATACACTCGTTCTGGTGGGGCACTAAATACACGGTGCAATTTCACAGTATTGCTCATACTCATATCCTTGAGTGTTTTTCTTAAAAATTCAGTCTACTGCGATCTATTATTGAGCTTTGTATGGCTTTAGTAGTTTGAAACTTAAATAAAAAAGCATATCAGACAAGATATGCTTTTTTTTACTTTCGATCGATAAGAATTATTCTTCTAAATCTTCATCATCAAAGACATAAGCTGTGCAGCCCCAACCATCGTATTCGCCTTCATGTTGCTCTGCGATCTTGGTAAACCATTGTTCTAAATCGTCAATGTCTTCATGCTCAGGATACATATTGACATAAACCGTAATCACCCATTCATTCGGATCAACTTCCTCATCTAAATATAAAGAAATTTTCTGTTCTTCATGAAGTAAATAAATGGCACACTTTTCAGCCAATTGCTGAGTTTTAAAATACAAAGAAAATTCAATTTCATGAATTTCTTCAAGATCGTCACCATCTTCGTGCATTTGCCAAAGCAAATTACCATTGTCATTTTCTGGGAATTTTTCTAAATCACGAGTCATGGCATCGTCCTCATTTCAGTTTTAAGTATTGAATTTACAATATCAAAGATTTATGACAGTTTTAAAATATTGCCGATTCACACACAAATTACTACTTTTATTTCACATTGTTTTGTAATAAAAATAAATATTATCAATTGAAAATGACACGCCTGATGTGTTGGGCGAAAAATAATTAAAGAAAAATATAGGTGTAGAATGCCACAATTTAGCCCACAACAACGCCAAGAAATTTTCTCACTCCTTCAACAAAATCGTAAAGTTGAAGCGGTCAAATGGGTCAAGGAACATTCAGGTCTAGGCTTAAAAGAATCTAAAGACTGGGTTGAACAACTGATTGAAAATCCTAACTTTGATGATAGCGATAGTCATCATCTCGACTCTGGTAATTTAGACTTTGAACCCGATGAAACGCTTTACCCTCTTCATAGCAGTACTTATAAGGCACTTCAAAGCCAATATGACACAGGTGAAATCTATATCTTTTATCAAGATGGTCGCAAAGAACTCATCGATGAAGATCATCCTGAATGGGATGCCATCATGGATCAATTTGCTCATGGAGAACACTTTGAAACAGCCGATGAGTTTTTAGATGCAATGGAAGTGAGAAATGAGGAAATTTTTCATCGAGATTATCAAAGTGACACTACAAATACTTCCCAAAACCAACACTCATACTCTCGCCCTATGTCAACACAGACTCAACCCGTAGGCATCGAAGATCAATCTAAGAAAAGTGGTCTTTCACGTCTTGTTATGATCATTGTGATCGTGATTATTGCGGTCATGGCTTATCAGTTTATTGGCAAGTCTTGATATTCTATTGTTCGTCAAACCAAGCCTTTACATAGGAAAATAATAAAAATGAACCAATTAAAGGAACTTAATCCTGAACAGTTACAGACCTTTATTGATTACATACATACTGATCGATTAGATCAAGCTGAAATGTTCTTGATCGAAACAATCAACTTAAAACCCACTGCGGCAAATAATTTGGTTCAACTTCTGCACGAAGATGCAGATGCACTGCAAATGTTTAAAGAAAATCCTCAAATTTTAGATCAACAGCAAACTGATTCAAACACGAAATCCAAAATAGAATCAAACACTTTTGAATTCAGCTTTCATTCTAGTAAAATTAAGATGACGGATAAAGATGGAAAAACCACCGAAATTAATGATCAAAGCCCTGAATGGGACAATATCAAAAAACAACTTAACATCGACTTATCGCAACCCGATGCGCTATCCAATCTTGCAAAAAACTTGATGGATGGACATTTACACATGAATAGTACCGAGTCCAAAGGCTTTGATTCGAAAAGTTTTGACTCAATTTTTACCAACAATCAAACCACCGAGACCACACAGCATACAACTTCAAATCACCCCAATATGCCTAATTCCGGTGTAGAAGATTTAACAAAGTCGAAGAAATCTAACTCAATTTTACTTATCATTGGATTGATAATTTTCTGTGGCATTCTTGGATTGTACTATTTTAAAGCTTGAAGACTTTAATCTGAGCTCACCCAATGCTCCACAAATAACTAACTCAATTCAATAATATCAATGGTTGGCGGTACTCGAAAACGGAATGGAACACCAACCATTCCCGTTCCAACACTGACAAACACATCCGCATTGGCATGTTTATATAATCCACGTTTATGTCCCAAAATTGATACTTTTTTCATGACATAACTGGTCAGCCACGGCAATTCAACTTGTCCACCATGGGTATGCCCTGACAGCATCAAAGGACGTGTTGAAAGTACTGGAACCATATCCACAGTATCTGGATTATGCGAAAGAATTAACCAAGGTTTATCTTGTGGTAAATCAGGCATATAACGCATATCTGCTTTACCTGCCCACAAATCACCTACCCCAATCAGCCTAAAATCATCAAATTCGACAATTTTACCTTCAATATCCATGACATTATTGACTTCAAGCGCATGTGCCAATAAAGCTTGAATCGGAGGTCCAGGATATTGTTCATCGTGATTACCATTGACAGAATAAATAGGTGCTTGAATGTCTTTTAAAATCGACAATTCTTCTGCTAATTTATTTTCAGGCTCGTAAGTCCAATCTCCTGCAACAACAACAAAATCAGGCTGTTCCAAGTTCACTTTTTTGACAATGGTTTTGAGTTGACGCTCATGCCCTGAAAAAAGTCCAATGTGTAAATCCGCAAGTAGCGCCACTTTAATCGGTTTAGTAAAGGCTTTTTCTTGTCCTAATTTATATTGGATATGTTGAACATGCACCGTATGCGGCTCTATAAAGCGTGCATAAATCAATAAAGCACTAAGCAAAAATATAAAAATACTTTCATGTAAAGAAAATTGACCGATCCAACCTGCATAAATGCTAAAAAATAACAACGGAATTAATAAATAAGACAGGTAGAATGCTAATAAATGGACAAATGACTTAAAAGGATGGATCGTTTCAGTTCTAGACTGGCTTAACCATGCTTGGCTTATTCCCCAAACTGCAAGCACGATAAAGCTAAGATAAAAAATTGAGCTTATAGTTAGGGTTGGAAACATATTCAATCTCTTAAGTACAAAGTACTCGTCATCTCATTATTTATCTTTCAGAATATCCTGATTATACTCTAGCACGGATGAATCTCAGAAAATATTATGCAACGAACGATCAATCGTAATACTCAATTACAGCAAAAACATGACAATCAACCTGCAAAATCATGGTTAATTGTGATCAGTTCATGCCTTTTTCTTAGTCTTTCAGCTTGCAGTACACTTCCGAAACAGGAAACAATTAAGCCAGAATATGCTTTTGACACAGACACTCAAGATACTGATTTAGCAAAAATTATCACACCTCTAAAAAGTCAAAATCCTGAACTCACAGGCTATCATGTTTTATATGATCCTCTTGAAGCGATTGCCGCACGAATTAATCTAATCGAAAAAGCTGAAAAGACTTTGGATCTACAATATTACATTTGGGACAATGACAAAATTGGTTCATTGGCATTGTATAAAATCATCGAAGCCGCAGATCGTGGGGTGAAAGTTCGCTTACTTATTGATGATAATAATGCAGGTAAAATGGAAGGTGTTTATCTGGCACTTGATCAACATGCCAATATTGAAGTAAAGCTCTTTAATCCCTATCGTTTTAGAAGTTTACGCCCTGTAGATATGGTTTTAGATTTAAAACGTATCAACCGCCGTATGCATAACAAAACATTTACCGCAGATAATCAAATTTCATTGATTGGCGGGCGCAATATGAGTAATCAATACTACAATGTCAGTGATAATTATCAATTTTCAGATGTAGATGTGATGCTCGTTGGACAAGCAGTTGATGATATAGCACATTCTTTCGATGAGTATTGGAATCATAGCTATGCCTATCCCGTGAGAAATATCGTTAACCATAACAAATACACCTTACGCTATGACAGCTTAAAAGAACAACTCACCAAACATTATCAAGAAATTACCGTACAAAACTATTTAGATCTTAGTAACCGTACTCACGATTTTGATCAATGGCTCAACCATAACATTCAACTTGATTGGGTCAAAGCTGAAGTTGTGAAAGATGCACCAGATAAAATCCAAGCAAAAGCCAAGAAAGAACAGCATCTTGACTTCCAAATGGTTAATCGCTTAGAAACACCAACTGAAAAAGTAGATCTAATTTCAGCTTATTTTGTCCCTCAAAAAGAAGGGAAAGAAAAACTGACTGAATTGGCGAACAAAGGTGGGAGTGTTCGTGTTCTGACCAACTCATTTAAAGCCAATGACGTTGCTTTAGTTCATGCTTTTTATGCAAAATATAGAAAAGAATTACTCAAAAATGGAGTAGAACTTTATGAGTTTCTGCCTGCTGTTTCGGAAGAAAATCTATATGCAAACTCCAAAGAAATTTCCAAAAAAGCAAAAGTGAGTTTAAAAGGTTTAAGTCGTTCAAGCCTACATGCAAAGCTTATGGCACTTGATTCAAAACAAGTTTTTATAGGTTCTTTTAATTTTGATCCGCGTTCAGCCAATTTAAACACAGAAATCGGCGTAATTATTAACAGTCCTCCATTGGCAAATGCAGTGCATAAAACCATGGATGATAATTTAAAAAAATATGCTTATAAATTAGTGCTTGATTCAAAACAAAATATTAACTGGCTCAAAGAAACGCCTTCAGGCATCGTGACGCTACGTAAAGAACCTAAAATGAAATGGTGGCAAAAAGCTGGAGTTAAGATGATTTCATGGTTGCCAATTGAAGGCTTTATGTAAGCCTTCAATAGATAAATCATGTAAAAAATTCAAAATAGATTAGGCGCTTAAACTTACCCTAATACTTCTTTTTGCAAATCTTCTAAACCCTGTTGCATCGTTTGCTGAACCAATGCCGTCAAACTTTCAACAGTATGACCCTCGGTTGAAATTGCTGGAAAAGTTTTTAAATGTGCTGTGACTTTCGGCATTTCCAACACACCCTGCACATTTTCAACAAAAGTTTCATTGCCGATAAATGGTACAACGTTGTCTAACTGACCTTGTTTATTGACATAGCAAATTACACAAGTTTGCACTGGTTTTTTCGCTTCAATCGCTGCACCGAGGATACGACCATGGACTTTTTTAACTTTCGTGCCATCGGTCGTAGTCGCTTCTGGGAAGAATAAAACGGGAATATCTTTCGTTAAAAATTCAGCAATTTGCTCGCGAATACGAACTGAATCACCCGACCCGCGTTTGATGAATAAAGTCCCTCCACCTTTAGCAAGATTGCCTAAAACAGGCCAACTCTCGATTTCAGCTTTCGCCAAAAAAAAGACTCGCGCACCTGAACCCAAAACAGCAATATCTAACCAAGAAATATGATTACTCACCCACAGCGCAGGTTCACGTGGAATTTCCCCATGCACACGAACATCGACATTAAAGACTTCGCTTAAACGACGGCAGAAATACTGAACATAACGAGTATTTTTAGGATTGTTTGGATCTTTGTAGAGCTGATGGCGATAAACCAAATAAAAACCTTCAGCGACCGCTGAAGTCCCTGCCACCAATTTTTTACTGTATAAAAATAGTTTTGAGAATGGATTTAAACTTGATTTCGACTTTTTGGTTGCTTGTTGTTGAGTCATAGACATTCACTAAACAGAATATATTTCATATTAAACTGAGATTATTGTATACGCATCTTGAACAACTTGCATTGATCATAAAGACATAAACGATAATTCGTACACTTAAAATTTAGCATGGCAAAATGCACAAAAATAAGCATGATTTAATTTTAAATGTTTCATAAAAATTTACTTTCAAATCAAACCCCATGAATTTAATTGTCATACTCAAGCGCCTGTTTAGGATTTACAGCACAATTTCCTTTAGAATGAATCTATTCATTTAATGTTTGAGTTTAATCATCTGTGGAATACTTACAGCAAAATCAAGGTGGTGAAAAAACCATTTTAGTCAGTGTTAATGTACAAATCTTGGAGGATTTGGATGCTGAAGAATTTCGTTTGCTGGCAAAATCTGCAGGTGCGGAGATTTTTGAACATTTAACTGTACAAAGAATTAAACCTGACCCTAAGTTTTTTATCGGTTCAGGAAAAGCAGAAGAAATTGCTGAACTGGTGCATGTTGAAGAAGTACAACTGGTGATTTTTGACCAAGCCCTTTCCCCTGCTCAAGAGCGTAATTTAGAACATATTTTAAAATGTCGTGTGATTGACCGCACAGGCTTAATTCTCGATATTTTCGCGCAACGTGCGCGTACCCATGAAGGTAAATTACAAGTTGAACTGGCTCAGTTAGATCACCTTTCTTCACGTTTAGTTCGTCGACATAGCAATCTCGACAGTCAAAAAGGCGGGATCGGTTTACGTGGACCTGGTGAAACCATCCTTGAAACAGACCGCCGTTTACTGCGTATCCGTATGGATCAACTTAAAGATCGCCTAGAAAAAGTCCGTAAAACACGTATTCAAGGTCGTGCAGCACGTCAAAAAGCCAATATTCCAACGGTTTCTCTGGTTGGTTATACCAATGCTGGAAAATCAACGCTATTTAATATTTTAGCCAAAAGTGATGTTTACGCAGCAGATCAGCTCTTTGCTACGCTAGATCCGACATTGCGACGCTTAAATTGGGATGGGATTGGTACATTGGTTCTTGCTGATACTGTCGGTTTTGTGCGCAATCTGGCTCATTCTTTGGTCGAATCTTTTAAAGCGACTCTAGAAGAGACTTTAGAAGCCACATTATTGCTCCATGTGATCGATTCAAGTAGCCCAGACATGATGGAACAAATTGATGCAGTAGAAACAGTCTTGCATGAAATAGGGGCTGATATTCCGACCCTAAGGGTCTATAACAAGATTGATCAAAGTGGTGAGGAAGCTAAAATCATTTATGCAAAACCTCATCAACCTGAACGTGTATATGTCTCAGCCCATAGCCAACAAGGCTTAGACTTACTCCGCCAAGCAGTACATGAATGTTTAATGGGGCAAATTCAGCGCTTTGAAGTGCGTTTAAAACCAGCTTATGGAAAATTGAAAAATCAACTCTATGCACTGAATGTCATTGAATCTGAGCACTATGATGATGAAGCAAACTTACTTTTAAATGTCCGCATGGCGCCCCATAAGTTAGAACAATTAATTAAACAAGCGCATTTACCCATTGATGAAATCCTAGGAACGAAAGCCAATCAGTTCAAAAAACCATTAGAAGAGTTTGAAATAAAGCCTTAAATCGGTTAAAACGTGAAAGATCAAACTTTATAAATCAAAACACATGGAACAGTTAAAACGCGTTGATTGGCAAGCTTGGATTTTTACCATCGGGTTAATTATTTTTTTCCGAGAAGCTTCTGTTTGGGTCATGTCACAGTTTAATCATCCTGAACTTGGAAATTTAACAGGGCTTCTTAGCTTGTTATTTGTACTGGTCATTTGGCGTAGATTTAAAAAGATCCCTGCTCGTCTGGTCGATACGAATAATAAATTGATGAGAGAAAGCGGTTTTGCTTTTTTACCCGTCTGCGCAGGCTCACTGATCATGCTCGTCAGTATGGGCAAAGAAATTCCGTTATTTTTGGTTGTCATGTTTATTAGCACGCTGATTCCATTGTGGATTTACGCAAAAATGGCAAAAAAGTGGTTATAGGAGATTGAAATGTTAAGTGTACTCACCGGATTTTTCATCACCCTAATTGCTTACCTTGCTGCAAAACCGATAAATAAGCGTTTTCCTCAAGTTCCACTTTTAGTGATCGCGATGTTTCTCGTGATCGGTATCTTGCTTATTTTGAGAATACCTTATGAAAAATATAATGCGAATATGAATGGATTATTTAGCCACCTCTTAGGCTATGTCACTGTAGCTCTAGCAATTCCTTTGGCATCCATGCGCTATGACGATCTACCACTCAAATCTGTGGTCGGTATTTTAGTCTTCGCCAGTGTCAGTGCAGTTGCCTTACCGATGAGCTTGGCATACTTACTGCATATGTCTGAACCAACCATCATGGCGTTTGCAACACGTGCTGTCACCACGCCAATTGCGATCAACATCGCAACTTTGTTGCACTCACCAGTCACTTTAGTGATTTTAATTGTTATTTTATCAGGTGTGATTGGATCAGCATTTTCATCCATTATTTTACGTAATATCAATGATGAACGTGCCTCTGGTCTTGCTCTAGGCCTTGCAGCACATGCGATTGGAACTGCTCAGGCATGGCAGCGCGGTACAGTTGCGGGTCGTTATGCTGCGTTTGGAATGGCAGTAAATGCTGTATTCACCGCAATCTGGTTGCCAACATTTATACTTTTTATAAAATAATTGCGACTTTATTCACTTTTCACGTGATTGCATAGAGTAATTATTCAGCTTAAGATAAATTAAATTACCCATTTCGATAAGGATTCGATAAATGAGGCTCAATAAATTTATCTTAAGTGCTTTATTCTGTTCTATAAGTTTTAGCAGTATGGCAAAGGACATCACTGGTATTTGGAAAAATATTGATGATAAAACAGGCTCATCTAAAGCTGTGCTCGAAATTCGCAAAGAATCCAACGGAACCTATACAGCTAAAATTATTAAAATTACACCACGCCCAGGTTACACACCTAAAGAAACTTGTATCGACTGCCCTGCGCCCTATACAAACAAACCAATCTTAGGTATGGATGTACTTAAAAACCTTAAACAAACGGATGAAGATGATTTTACTGGTGGACGAATTATAGACCCGCTAACAGGTAAAATTTATTCAATGAAAGCCAAACTTAATCCAACGGGTAACCGTTTATCACTCAGAGGATATGTCGGTGTTTCAGCATTGGGGCGAAGCCAAACTTGGATTCGTGAAAGCCAATAAATCGCTAATATTGCCCAATAAGTCTAGTCTGCTGATCTTTGATCAATGTGGTTCTTAGTCACACACCGACTAAGATTACTACTCTGCACTAGACTCTGCATATTATTCGAAATTAAAACACCAAACCAAAATTTTATAAATAATGAGCAATAATGTTTCTCTCCATGTATATATTTGTATATAAATCATAGGACTTGGTTTTAGATGGATGAAGCAATAATAATTTTTATGCCAAACAAGGCTTTACTAGGGGTGTATAAATGAAAAAAGGACTTTTCAGCTGTATATTATTAGGGATAACAAGCTGGACACATGCAGCCGATATTATAGGAACTTGGCGAACTGTTGACGATAAAACAGGATATGTACGTGCTTATATTAAAATTGAAAAACAAAGCGATGATACTTATATCGGTAAAATTATCAAAGACTTTCCAGCACCTGGTGAACCCCCACTGACTCAATGCCGTAATTGCCCTGCTCCATTTACCAATAAACCGATTATTGGGCTTACTATTCTGCAAAAAATGAAAGTTGATCCAGATAATCCCAATCACTATATTGACGGTGAAGTCCTTGATCCTCGTGCAGGAAAACTTTATCACGGGAAGGCACGCCTAAATGCAAGTGGAAACCGCCTAACGCTAAGAGGCTATATCGGTATTTCCATGATTGGGCGTAGTCAGACATGGATCAGACAAGAATAGCGAAAGGATTCATTTGCTCTGTCGAATAGAGTAAATCACGTCTTTATATTAAAAACTAATTCTACTCAATAAAAACCACTGCAATATCAATACTTAGTAAATTGGCTATATCTCTTAAGTTTTAAATATAGTCAATTTACTGCTATTTAATACAGCACAAAAAAATATTCAAACAAAAACTCACATTAATATTTTTTTTTGTGATATAAAACACAATAATATTTAAGTCATTCATAAACACATTATTAATTAATAGAATTTAATTATATAATGTAGATTATGAATTAAAACTAAATAAATTTATTTTTGTTAAAGTAAAACGATCTATTGGTGATATACATAAGCTTTAACAAATGAGAAAAAATTCTTCTCGAAAGCTATATGGGTATCACCGTACTCGGTCATACCTAAGCAAGGTTAGAAGTTGACTCAATGCCAACTTTAACTACGGTGGTTTCAAAATGGAGTTCTCTTAAATCAAACCTCATTTGAACTATTTAAAGGAATATAATATGAAAAAATTTAATAAAATCATTTTATCAGCATGCTTACTTGGATTTAGTAGTGTCACCCTAGCTCAAGATATTCTAGGCATGTGGCAAAGCATCGATGATAAAACAGGTGCGCCAAAAGGCGCTGTTAAAATCACAAAAGATGAAAATAATATTTATACAGGTACCATTACCAAATTGACACCGCGCGTTGGTTATACACCTAAAGAATTTTGTGTTGACTGCCCTGCACCATTTACCAATAAACCCATGATTGGACTAGGTGTAATTCAAGGTTTGAAAAAGGTCGATGACTTCAACTATGTTAATGGAAAAATTTTAGATCCCAATACAGGAAAAATCTATAGCTTAAAAGCAAAATTAAGCCCTAATGGCAAACGTCTCGTTTTAAGAGGCTATATGGGGGTATCTGTACTAGGAAGAAGCCAAACATGGATTCGTTTAGACTAAAACCTAGTTCTACACTAACAAATGCTGATCATATTTTCAAAACATGATCAGCATAAACTTAAATCCAAATATTAAGTCAACAGCTCGCCCAAAATAATAATCAGCACTGATAACAATATTAATCTGTTAAATGATGGAGACCATGTAAAGTCATCATCAAACCTTCTTTTGCAGGAATGGCTAAACTAAAATTATTTTTTAAACTCGCAGCAAAATCACCTTGATAAATTTTCATGCCTTGATGGGTTAAATTCGACTTGGCATCAATATATATTTTCTCTCCAATGCCTTCCCATAAACGACAAAAACCGTAGTCTTCAGACAGATAACGTCCCGTTTCTGGATCAACCATGACATCAAAGAAACGATAATGCAGTCCTTGATCTACGACATCTAACGAGTCTGGTACATATTTTAACTCAGGATAATGTTTCATCAATTTTTCAAATACTGCGCGTTTAATCACCATAAATCCTGTTGGTGCTTCACTCATTTCGATAAAGCCATCTTCTTGAATGTAAATATCAAGATGTTCTTTACCTTCTTCAACTCGCGCATTAACCGTATACCTCTGATAATTTGCTAAAAATTGCTCATAAGTCATCTTTTCAGGTAAGCCATCGGCAGGCCAGTGATCACGTTTCAATGGATAAACACCTGCTGCAATATCATAATCCGCTTGTAATAGACGGAAAGCTGCCTCTGCGCTAAATCCAATATCAGAATCAATCCAAAACAAATGTGTCCATTCAGGATTTTCTAAAAATGTCGCAACACAGTTATTTCTTGCACGTGTGATTAAGCTTTCACCTTGCATCAATAAAAATTGCAAAGGCATACCCTTATGTAAAGCTTGATGCTGAAAATTAAGCAGTGAGGTCAAATAATTATGAAAAAACTTGCCATCATGACTTGGAGTCACAACTAGCGGATAAATCGACTTTAGCTCTTCAATTGTTAACATTTTTTATTTCCATCATTATTCAAAGCCAATGAGCACAAACTTTATTAATTCAATATTTTCTTTAAATTCTAAAATAATCATTTTAGTTTGCAACGCTTTGATATTATAAAAAATCAATCTTCGAAACAATTGAAATCATCGTGAATTTAATGATTATTTATTTTCACTCAAAAAGTAGCGAAAAAAAATGCCACAAATCAGCGGCATTTTTTAATCATTCCGAAAACATTGGATTATCGACTTTAAAAACCTCTTTATCCTCTAAACGATAAGCAATCAATTGACGTCCCCAAACACAGCCACCATCGACATTTTGAATATGAGGATTAATCGTCCTGCCCTGTAACGCAGCCCAATGCCCAAAGACAATTTGATGCGTTTGGGCTGTTTTAGACGCATACTCAAACCAAGGTTTAAAGCCTTCAGGCATTGGCTCATCTAAGGCATCTTTAAAGCTAAACTCTAAACGCCCGTTTGTATCCGTTAAACGCATACGAGTCAAATAATTGGTAATGCAACGTAAACGTGCATTTCCTGTTAAATCATCTGACCAGACATCTGGTTCAGTGCCATACATTTCTGTTAAAAATGTATCTAAAACTGCAAAATCCTCATGTGAAATAACCGCTTCGACCTCTTTGGCATATTGAGCCGTTTGAGCTGCATCCCAAATATGCGGAATACCCGCATGGGTCAAAATGGTTTGATCATTAGGAAATACACACAGGGGCTGTTTACGCAACCAGTCAATCAAGTCATCACTTTCAAGTGCGTGAATCACATCATCGATACGATCTTTGTCTTTGAGTTTTTTAATCCCACGCGCCACAGCAAGTAAATTTAGATCATGATTTCCCAGTATCGTTGCTGCCGCACCACGTTCACAGAGTTTTTTAATGAAACGAATCGCACCGACTGAATTTTCACCACGTGCAATCAAATCACCTGCAAACCAAATAAAATCTTGGTCTGAATCAAACTGGATTTCTTTTAACAAAGCTTTTAGTGCTTCAAAACAGCCTTGTACATCACCAATCACATAGTTATATCGAATTGCACGGGTCATCTATTAAGCCACCATTTGATCTGACAATGCCACAAATTGTGCCAATGTTAATGTTTCAGGGCGTGCCATTGGATCAACCCCTGCATTTTCAAAACCGTCTTCCACCAACATACCTTTTAAGCTATTACGTAATGTTTTACGACGCTGCGTAAAGACATGTGATACCAAACGCGCTAAAGCTTTTTCATTTTTTGCCACAATCGGTTTAATTGCATAAGGCTCTAAACGGAACACCGCAGAAGTCACTTTCGGTGGTGGATTGAATGAACCAGGCGGTACTTCAAATAAGAATGTCGGTTTACAGAAATACTGAATCATCACCGACAAACGACCATATTCTTTGGTATTTGGCGAAGCTGTGATGCGATCTACCACTTCCTTTTGCAACATAAAGTGCATGTCTTTAACTTTGTCACCAAACTCCAAGAGATGGAATAAAAGCGGTGTTGAAATATTATATGGCAAGTTTCCAACAACACGTAAAGGACGATCTTGCTGGAAAAGTTCAGTGAAATCATATTTCAAAGCATCTGTTTCAATGATTGTTAAACGCTCAGGATGCGGCACACGTCCTGGTAAACCGGCTGCCAAATCACGGTCAAGTTCAACCACTGTGAGTGCATCACATTCACCGATTAAAGGCGAAGTTAATGCTGCCAAACCAGGTCCAATTTCAACAATATTGTCACCTGAACGAGGTGCAACAGAACGTACAATTTTAGCAATCACACGTTGGTCATGTAAGAAGTTTTGTCCAAAACGCTTCCGCGTATGATGCCCTTCATCTTTTGGGTTTAAGGCATTAATTTGATACATAAAAAAATCCAACGTGAAAAATTGATACAAAATCAGTAATAAGTGAAATCAAGCACCGAATGAACAGCAGCAATTAGACCAGTTTTGAATACTGTGATGCTAAGAAGGAGAAACGGTACACATAATTTACAAAAATGAATGAGTCTAAAATCATGCGATTGCTTTAGCTCATTTTGAGATTTTAACACAGCTCAAGCTTAAACGTGATACATCACTCAATCCACAACGATCTTTTCAATGATCTAATCTCCAACTATACATAGATATTGAATCATTCAACAAAAAGGCATAGCGCAACATTAAAGTCTTGCTATGCCTAGTTGATATATGATGCCAATTATTTTACAGCATTGGTTTTATCATTAATGTGAATTCATCTCTAATCTATTAATACGCGTAAAAAGATCTTCTGATTTGCTAATATTGTCTTGTGAAGCAAGAAAGACTCGCATTAATGAATCTCTATTTTTCTGTAAATCTATTGTGGCTGCTTTTAAAACCTCATCGGTATCTTGCTGAATGGCAAGCAAACTGTCTCGTAATTCTTTCGCTGTAATTTTATTGACACCTAATTCTGCATTTCCTTCAAGTTGTGCTTTTAAATATGCGTTAAATGTTTCTAGATCAGCTTCAAAATCTTCCATACTTGAACGAGAAAACTCATCATTTTCCATCATATTGGTTAATGATCGCAGAATACGTTCAGCGATAAACACTTGATTTTTAGCAACAACCACTTGAGTTGAAGGATAGTTATCTCGCGCCATTTGATCAACCATCAAATTATATTCAGCTTGAATACCTGGAATGACATCCATAGTTGCTATTCTAAGATCATATAAATGATTAATTTGTTTACTATTCTTTACAAGAATATCAATATTTGCACTAATCTCTTGTCCATCTTGCAATATTTGATTGGCTTCTTTGTCATTTGAATAATCTTTCTGAATCACAGCTAAAGCGTCTTTGAGTTTTGTTTGGCTATTTTCGAGTGCTTTTATTGTTTCTATGCTTCCCGAAGCCATTACCTGTTCAGTTTGTTTAGGAATCAATAAAGATAGAACCTTTAGATCACAAAGACTTTTCTGATCTGTCCCCAACGAGCAGGCAGACAGCATGGAGGCGATCATGACCGCCCCGATCATACTCATCCACCTAAAGCTCAATAAGGAATAATCTGCTTTTTTATGGCGTATCTTGTTATACATTTTCAAACCCTTTCTTATGTTGTTTTAAAGCAATTTTTTTAAATAATAATTTTTAAATAACCAATTATTTACGACGCGCTAACTCCAATGCCAAATCCACAGCTACATGTAAACTTGAGCTTTTGGCTAAACCTGTTCCTGCCAAATTAAGTGCAGTACCATGATCCACCGAAGTTCGTATAAATGGTAAGCCCAAAGTAATGTTAATGGCTTCACCAAACCCTTGAGATTTTAGCACAGGTAAGCCTTGATCGTGATACATTGAGAGAACAGCGTCTGCATCTTTTAAATTTTCAGGGGTAAATAAAGTATCCGCCGGCATGCTCAGACTCATATTCACGCCTTGCACTCGATAGCTTTCAAGCACTGGATTAATGGTGTCAATTTCCTCATGCCCGAGATACCCCCCCTCACCTGCATGTGGGTTTAAACCACATACAAGAACACGAGGATGCTCAATTTTAAATTTGGTTTTTAAATCATGATTTAGAATGTCGATGACTTGATGCAAACGCTGTTTGGTAATCGCATCTGCAACATCACGTAAGGGTAAATGTGTCGTTGCTAATGCCACACGTAGCGTTTTGGTGGCAAGCATCATGACTACACGATCCACACCAGCAAATTCTTGGTAATACTCAGTATGCCCACTGAAATGAATGCCAGCATCATTGATTACGGACTTTTGTACAGGTGCAGTTGCCACGCCAACACTTTGCCCTTCCATTGCAAAATAAGCAGAACGACGAAGCTGTTCTAATACATAAGCTGAATTTTCAGGATTTAATTCACCTAAAACCACATCTTGATTTAAAGGCACATGCTCGACAAATAATTGACCTTGCAGTGATGATTGCTCTTGTTGTTGATATTCAATAATTTCAATATTTTTATTTAAAATTTTGGCACGATCACGCAACATATGAATGTCTGCTAAGACCACGACTGGGCGCTCATCGGCACGATCTGCCAAACTCAAACAAATATCAGGACCTATACCTGCAGGTTCGCCACTTGTGACATATAAAGGAAGCATGACAATCCACTCAAGCCAATCTAAATTAATTCTATTATACGCGTGAATAACTATTTTTCTTTTCTAAGCTTTTAAATATTTGCTCATCAATATTCATGGTTATTCAGCTTCGATTTTGATTATCAATTGAGCGCTCCTCAATTCTAATACACTGATTAAACAGCTCAACAATTCATCCCAATTAAGCTTTGCTTTTTAAATCAACAATCAGTACAATAATGCACCTGAAATTCTAAATTTCGATTGTGGATTCTTCATGTTTCAGATAGAATTCGCACTCCTTTTGTTTGGACAGATTCCATAGTCCAAACCAACTATAATAGGTAGTGGTTTAATGAAAACTCTCAGCGCTAAGCCTGCTGAAGTTCAACACGACTGGTACGTTGTTGATGCTTCTGGCAAAACTTTAGGTCGCCTTGCGACTGAAATCGCTCGTCGTTTACGCGGTAAACACAAAACTTCTTATACTCCTCACGTTGACACTGGTGACTACATCGTTGTTATCAATGCTGAGCAAGTACAAGTGACTGGTAAAAAAGCACTTGATAAGAAATACTATCGCCACACTGGTTTCCCTGGCGGTATTCGTGAAACTAATTTCGAAAAATTAGTTGCTCACAAACCAGAAGAAATCTTCGAACGTGCTGTTAAAGGCATGTTGCCAAAAGGTCCTCTTGGTTATGCAATGATCAAGAAAATGAAAGTGTACGCTGGTACTGAGCATCCACATACTGCTCAACAGCCACAAGTTTTGGACATCTAAGGGATACTGCACATGGCTACTAATTATGGTACAGGTCGCCGTAAGACCGCAACTGCACGTGTTTTCCTATCAGCTGGTACTGGTAAACTCGTAATCAACAACCGTACTCTTGAACAGTACTTCGGTCGTGAAACTGCTCGTATGGTTGTTCGTCAACCACTTGAGCTTTTAGAAGCTACTGAAAAATATGACCTTTACATCACTGTTGCTGGTGGTGGTATCGGTGGTCAAGCTGGCGCTATCCGTCACGGTATTACTCGTGCATTGATCGCTGCTGACGAAACTTTAAAACCTACTCTTCGTCAAGCTGGTTTCGTTACTCGTGATGCTCGTGAAGTTGAACGTAAGAAACTTGGTTTACGTAAAGCGCGTAAACGTCCTCAATTCTCTAAACGTTAATTCGTTTACCGAATCGGACAAAAAACCTTGGCTTTTGCCAAGGTTTTTTTATGTGCTAAATAAGCTTGAAATCCAATATGATTCGATAAATCAAATCTCCAACACTGATAAGTTCACTACATTCTTTATTAATCAATAATTTTTAAATTACTCATGACTTGCATATGCATCCCCACCTGGAATTTCAGGGGCTAGTGGTGTGTGTGAACATACAGCCGCATGAGGATTATCTTCACAAGGTACGACTACAGTACAATTTTCTATGCCAGCGCAAGCGTCTTCAGACAAATGCTGTTTTGTATCGTCCTTTTGATCTACTGTATTTGGTTTTGCCACTTGTGCCATCTCAGCTAGTTTTGAACTAGGAACACTGTTGCACGCACTCAACAGAAATACCACAACCAAGTTAAAACACATATATTTACTCATTATTTTATTTAACATTTTCCATTCCTATTTCTATCTATTTAACCCTATAGACTAATACTAGACTTAAAATGCTCGACGGCAGATGATTTTGTTCGCTAATTTTAGTATCCTATCCTATTCACTTTAACACCAATTTGGGAAATATGACCGTCGAAAATGCACCTCTGCAAGGGATTACACTGTATAGCCACGAGGATGACTTTCGCTCACATTGGATTAGATTTCTACTTGCTGAAAAGCAAATCAAACACAATTTAATTATTGTCGATGAAGATGATGAGGATTTAGCAAGCCTGAACCCATACAATCAGTTGCCAATGCTCATTGAGAATGACTTAAAACTATTTAATACCACAATTATTTCTGAATATCTTGATGATCGTTATCGTCAAAACAAACTCTATGCTGACGCCCCTGCGCCACGGGCAGAACAACGACAGTATATTTGGCGTTTAGAACAAGACTGGCTAAGACTTGCTGACATCATGTTACGTCATCCAGACACACTTGATCAGATCGCTAGTCAAAAAGCACAAAAACAATTACGTGATACTTTGGTTTCACTCACCCCACTATTTCAACATTTTCCATATTTCATGTCGGAACACTTTACAATTTTAGATTGCATGTTAGCGCCAATTTTCATACGGTTAAAACAAATGGGAATTGAATTACCCAAACAGCAATGTCGTCCAATTTTTCTATACTGTCAGCGGATTTTTAGCCGCCCTGCTTTTCTGAAATCTATGACATTTCAGGAAAAAAACCGATATAGTGAATTTTTAAATCCATCGTTAGCAAATCAAAAGAGTAATTTCTAATGTCTGAACAAGAATTAAACCTCACTCCAACGCGTCCATATCTTGCCCGTGCAATTTATGAATGGATTTGCGACAATAACTTAACACCATATATGCTTGTGGATGCCACTAAGCCTTATACAGATGTTCCGCAACAGTTTGTAAATGATGGACAAATTGTTTTAAATATCGTTCCTCATGCAGTACACATGCTAAATATTGGCAATGAAGCTGTGACTTTTTCAGCACGTTTTGGTGGTGTATCCAAGGACATTTATGTTCCAATGAATGCCATACTCGGACTCTATGCCAAAGAAAATGGACAAGGATTATTCTTTGATCCTGACGAATATGCCAATGTGCAAACAGATGAAGATGCTTTAAAATCAAACACTAGCCAAGAGGCTGAAACATCAGACACGACTAAGAAGAAACCAAGTTTAAGAATCTTAGAATAGAGCAAGGAGAACTGAATGGCTTTTGATCTCGTACAATACTTCGTTGAGCAGGTAAAAATTCAAAAGCCTCAGCTCCTATCTCAGTTGTCACCTGAACAACGTCAAGCAAATATTGAGGAAATTAATGCTTTGACTTTAGGTAAATTGATCACGCTATGGCGCAAAGATGAAGACGTCCTGTACCAAGAAATTTTTACACCAAATCATCTATATATCCAAGAAATTTCACGCCATCTCACAACCTCGACACAGAACAAATCTAGTTTAGAAAAAAAAGTGCTTGAACAGGCCACTACAGATATTCTTGAATTACAAATTTTAGAATTAAAACAGCTTGATACCGCAGGTAGTTTAGGTAAACGTGGTTTAAGAGAGTTGGTCATTGGTCAAATTGAACATCTTTCTGGGCAAGCTAAAGATTGGGTTTGGTCAACAAATGAACTAACCGAACTGATTGGCTCTCAACCTATTGAGCAAGAAGAGATATCATTAGATGAAACGATGAAGGAGTTCAATCAAATGGTTAATGTTCAACATACCGATGCACACACAGATCACCCTGAAACAACTGTAATAGAAACAGTAAATCCAACTTGGGCTAAAATTGCTGAACCAATCGTGGCACTGGTTGTGTTATATATTCTTTTTGAAGCTGTTACTAAAGTATTTGCTTAGTTTTTTTAAAACATCACTTAAAAAATAAAAGCGATAGAAAGCGGTCATGATGATCGCTTTTTTTCATAATTAAAAAATTTTAATCCTTTTATTTTTTTAGTGATTAAAATCACAAGATAATAAATATTCATGATTGCAACTACATTAATTTCATTTATATTAAGTTTAACTAAATAATTTATTAGAATATTTAAAATATATAATTAAATTAGGGATAGATTTTCCATAATAATTAGTGTTAATTTAAAGTTATGGAAAAATTGAATTTTAATCACAAGTTAATAATTCATAAAGAAAATATCATTAAGGATTAAAAATCTTTAAATCATATTTATCAGCCATAGAAATACACTTGAATTTATAAAATGAAAGAATCAACCATTAATTTTAATTAACAACACCTGTTAAAATAAACAGACATTTTAATTTCTAATTTGATAAGTGATATTATGAACAATCAATATATCAATATCGCAATCTCAGGGTTAGGTTTAACAACTTCTGATGATCTTAAAATAAGACTGAGAAAAATTTTACCAACGAGCATAGGTATAAATTGGACAACGATTGCCGATCAAAATATAAGCTGCATTTTGATTAATGAACAATTTTTTGAAAATTCCAATATTCAAAATATTATTCAAAATAAAAATATTCCCTATCTCAAAATTTCAAAGCATAGCGAACAAACTGAAAGCGCGGAAAATAATTTACTCTGTATTCCGATCTATGATGAATGTACTTTAAAAAATTGGGTCAATGTTAGACTTTTAAATCGTACAACTGATACAGAAGAGACAATTACGAACAATAAGATTTCGCCAGATCAAAACCAAATTAAAGACAGTGATTTTTTTGCAGCGCTCTACAAACAAGAAAGCCGTAAAATTATTTTAAGTGATCAACTGGGTACGGTTGCGATCATTGATCACTATGCGCACCTTGTCTGGTTAGAGGCAACGCGTGATGAATATCAAACTGACCGCTCAATTTCCTATAAGGCGGCGACGACTTCTGACTTTATTAAAGTTTCACGAAAACGTCAGTTGAATTTAGAAAATTGGCTATTTAATCTGATCTGGAAAAATCCAGACCTTGTCAGCTTAACCCCTATAAATCATCATTATCGATTAAAATTTTGGGTTCAGCCCAATGAAATGGATAAAAAGCTTTTGTTACAACTCACGGCTGCATTTATCAGAGGGGCTGATATTCAACATGTCTCAGATAAACTCAATATTCCTGTGACACTCGTTCAACATTTTATTTCAGCCAATTTGGCGATTCAAAATGCTGAAATCATTTCAGCAAAAGAAAGCTTATTTGATAAATCACAACCCCATGATGAGCCTTCTGAAAATAAAGGAATCTTGAAAAGCTTTTTTGGAAAACTAAAAAGTAGATTTAAGTTCTAAAGGATTACTCAAATGATTATGCAGAAATATAAAATCGTATTTGCAGGTTCTATGGGTGCAGGTAAAACTGAAGCCATTAAATCACTTTCTGAAGTTCCTGTATTGGCAACGGAAGTCTTCAATACAGATGATCAAAGCCACAAAAAACTCAATACCACTGTTGGGATTGATTATGGTGAAGTAACTCTAGATGATGGCAGTAAAGTTGGGCTTTATGGCACACCAGGACAAGGACGCTTCGACTTCATGTGGGGAGTGATCTGTAAAGGGGCGATTGGGGCAATCTTATTGATTGACCATAGCTTAGAAAACTCTTTAGATGAACTCAGTTATTATATTAAAACCTTTAAACAATATAGCGATAACATTGTCATTGGCATTACCCATATTGATGATGATATGAACAAATCAACCCATCAATACCGCCAATGGCTCATGGATCATCGACTTGATTTTCCAGTATTTTTTATGGATGCTCGTCAAAAAAGCGATGTATTACTCTTGTTAGAAACCTTGATCACATCCATTGAAGTCAAATACTTATAGTGGCTTTTGAATCGTAGTTTGCGACTTTCCTTGTGCTTTAGACTGATACATCAGCACATCTGCTTGATGCGTTGCTTCATCCATATTTTCAGGTAACTTATTATAAATATGGATCCCCATGCTGAAATCCACACCAAACTGTTGTTTCAATCCACTCAACCCAAATCGTTCACGCAGTCTTTTTGCATAATCTTCAATGCCTGACAAGTCTGTATCGTGTAAAATCACCACGAACTCATCTCCTCCCAAACGAGCAACCACATCTGAATGACGTGTTGCCTGCTGAAGCACTTGCGCAAATTCAATCAATACCGCATCACCTTTACTATGCCCATAGGTATCATTCACAGCCTTAAAGCCATCTAAATCAATGATTCCCACAGCCAGTGTTTGTTCTTTTTTAGGGTTTCTCTTTTTTAATATTTGATATTCTAAATTCAAAGCACGTGTATTATTTAAAGATGTCAAAGAGTCCTTCATTGCCATCAAGGTCATATCATTTAAATTTCTTTTGATTCTCAGCAATAAAAACGCCACTGTACTAAAAAAAACCAGTCTGACACAGGCATTCCAGAAAGGAATTACAGGATTTGAATAATGATGACCTGCACCATAATCTGCATATAACCATGTCAATGCAGATAAAATGACAGTCGCAATCACGATATATTTATTGTCATACCATGCTGCGATTGAAACTGGGATTAAATAGAAAACTGCAAAGGAATACTCATAACCTGTTGCGAGGTCAATGATTCCCCAAGTTAATATAATAAGCAGAAGAGTCAAACGACGAATAACAGATGAATCAATAAATAAAAATGTCTCCAATTGTTTAATCATATAACCCTATCCTTGATGACAAAACACAAACGAATCAACATGATTCAAAGCAAACTTTATTAAAAATTAAAATATTCAATAAAACAATGTAATTTATATAATTATTTTTAAAAATTCTGAGGGTGAGTGGGAAAACACAACTCTGGTTTACTTCAACTATTAAAACTTGGTAAGTTTTAATCCTATTGCCTATACACTTTTGATCTATAGCGTCCTAAGCCGAATCGAGACCTTTTGGGTATGTACTACACGCACGTTGTACGCAACTGGTAGCAATCTACTCTTTCCGATCCCTTCACCCTTGAAGTAAATATTAGCGAAACTGAGTCAGAATTATTTCCCTATGATTCAGCGTTTTTGGGTAAATAGAGGAAATTTTCCCGTGTATTGCAATAAACAAAGAATTTTTTATTCTCAAGTAATTTTTAATCCCATTTTATTCTCATAAACCATAACTTATAAGAAATATATTTCTCACACATTTAAAACATTAAATTTTTTCAAAGACGCCGTCATTATTTCTTTTTACTCATCTCAGACAACAAGTCCAATTGAATCTCCTGAATTTTGGCGAGTTTATCCCACTGATGCATCAATAGATGATCAATTTTTTCATGTAAATGACGTATTTCTAATTCTGCCTTTAAATTGATCTGATAATCATTTTGTGAGCGTAAACGATCTTTTGCTTCTTGACGATTTTGACTCATCATAATGATGGGAGCTTGCACAGCTGCTAGGCATGACAAAATCAAATTCAGCAGAATAAATGGATAAGGATCAGCTGGTTGTTTCACCATAACAACGGTATTCACTAAAATCCAAATCGTCAAAAATAGTGTGAAGCAAATTAAAAAAGCCCAACTACCACCAAAAGTCGCTATTTTGTCCGCAAGTCTCTCCCCCAGTGACCAATTTTGTTCAACTTGCCCTTCGGTATTTTTTGTTATCAATTCATGTTGTTGCATACTATTTAAGACTTCATACTCAAGGTTTGAAACTTCCCCTTGCTCAGATTGAAGCAATGTTTGCACATACTGCATACGATATTTGGTTAAATCTGCTTTACATATAAAATCTTGCTTGGAACAATCGGGGTAATCTTTAATAATTTCTTCCATAATCACGCTACGAATCGCACCCAAAGGAACAAGGTGATGCTGTGGGAAAGATTGCTTACATACCAAACAGACGTGATTTTCAATTTTTCCATTCATCAAATGATCCCCTTATGATTGAAATACGAAATATTTTTCATTTATTTAGGATATTTTAAAATGGATTAAATACCTGATCTATCTTGGAATTGCTTTTATTTTAAAACAGCTTAGTTTCTTAATGCTTTAGATTTTTAATTTCTTATTATTTACAACGAATTTTTTAGGGCGAGTGGGAAAACACAACTCTGGTTTACTTCAACTATTAAAACTTTGTAAGTTCTAATCCTATTGCCTATACACTTTTGATCTATAGCGTCCTAAGCCGAATCGAGACCTTTTGGGTATGTACTACACACACGTTGTACGCAACTGGTAGCAATCTACTCTTTCCGATCCCTTCACCCTTGATGTAAATATTAACCAATTCGGCTCGGGATTATTTCCCTGAGATTGCCCCAATTAAAGTTTATTTGAAAAATTTTCCCAAATAATTTCACCATAAAAGAAAAAATTTCCAAATAGGCATTATTCATGATTTTTTATTGCAAAAAACCATGAATATCTGCAAATTTAAACATCAAGTTTAAGTGGGTAAATCATTCAACATCATCAATTAGGCGAGACGTTGCTCTTGTAGCTTTTTCTTGTGCAATAATTGCTTATATTGCTCAGTCATTGCCTCAACATTCTCTTTTAAGAATAAATCTAGCTGCTCAGACACCTTGGCTTGATTTAAATTTTTATAAACCAAGTCGTAGTTTTTCTTACGTGTTAACAAGCCTAAAAATTCTTTATTTTCAGTCACCACTTGAATATTACTTTCAACTTGAAAGACGGGTTCTGATTGACTCGACTGGGTATTGAGCTGAATATCCAGATACTGCTGTGTTTCAGTATTTAATACAGCAAAGGAAATTTCAGTCTTATTCAATGGACTCATAAATATTCGACGCCAATTTATGGCATAAAACTTCGCCTGAATTTGGTTAATGTCATCTGTTTCAAATGACTGGGTATTTTGCTCAGGCAAATTAATCTCGACCTCAAATTTACTCATTGTATTCACCTATCCATGTGATATTTGTATTATGGTTAATTTAATAGCACTTATATAACTGTTTTAAAACAATTATCTTATGTTAACACATTAAAATTTCTTGAATTTTAATGGCTATTTTTCACACTTTCACATCGTTTTTTTGACGTAGTTTTGCTTAGTTTTTATACGCCTTTGGTCTATATGCCTTTTAGACGTATTTATAATTTAACTGCATTGTTTAAGTTTGATCGCACTGCCCTTGTGAATAACACCAAAACAGTGCGTAGACGTAGATACCAATTATTTACAGCATATTTGACACAGGCTTATTTTCTCACGTGGCCAATTGGTTCTTGCTCTTTTTAGCGCCAAATCCCAAGTTGCAAAGAAGCCCAATTGGTTTTGATTTTGAGCCATAGGTAAATGTTCACAACCTTTGCTCATGTTATGAATTTCATACGTACCATTGGCTTGTGCTTCGGAATTGATAATGAATCTGTCCATATAAAGTTCCCCCAAAATTTATTTCACAAGTGTTTAATTTATTAATCCATACAATAAGTATGCCTTTTATTAATCCCATACTAAAAATATGGTTTTATTGAGCAAAAATCAATCCTTTATTGCTGAAATTTATTCTTTTTTTAATTTCAAATTGTAAATATAAAACAATTACTTAATTTATTGTTCTGATTTAAAAAATGCACTCTAAGAGTGCATTTAAGATGGAACGATGATCATCCTAGTGTTTAGGATAATGGACTGACTGCATTCTCTTTTTTCTTTTTCATCACCCAGCGTACAACAATGATCATGGCAATAATACCAACGATCACCACCAATACAGGAACAACAAAAGACAGTAATGAAACGACGAGCGCACTGATCCATTCTCCTGTCGATACTACAGGGTTTGCAATCCCACCTGTGGTTGCTGTGGATACGCCACGTACGGCAACGGTACTGAGTTGTACTGCGGATGCTGTTCCACCACCCACAATCAGTGCTGCCGCCCAACTGGCAAATTGTGACATTTCCCCTGTACTCACAGCCATAGTCGTCAGTGTTCCTGCAACTAATGCTGCTGGTGTTGCAATGGTATCGAGTACGTTGTCCACCCAAGGTACATAGTAAGCCCCGATTTCACAGACTGTTGCCACTGCAAGCCCGATACAGACCGATGGCATCGTGAGCCATTCAAAACCTTTCATCGGTTCAAACCATCCCATGATGGCTGCAACACTCATGACCAATAAAGGTACAAATACACGAAAACCGCATGCCGCACTTAGACCAATACCAATACATAGACTGAGGATTGTTTCGATCATGACGTGTCTTCCTTGTTTTATTTATTGTTTAAACTTTTTATACGTTAACAAAAAAGCCCTATGGGATGATAGGGCTTTTTCTTAAAACAGTGAGTAACTGTTTTGTTGGTGCTGCTTAGGCATTCTTGTTGTTGAATTGATTGCCAAGGCATTTGGTACACGGTGGTAGACGATCTGTACCAATTTCTAAGTAGGTGCGGTGTCCGCATTTGACACAAAAATAGAAGCCTGTTCCGGGTTTTTGACCAGCAGTAACCATTTTTGTTCTCCATAGGTATTTAGAAATGGTGAATTCAGTATACTGCTATCGAAGTAAATGTCTATTGTCTATTTTGAAAAATGATGATGTCATTTTTGCAAGAAATGACCTGAACGAATTTATTGTCATTTTTATTGCAATTTTGAGATATAAATCGCCACTTTTTGTTTTTTCTTCGCTTATTTTTTCCAAATTGAATCGAATTTTCTATGCAATTCTATTTGTTTCAATTTATTTCTGCATATCGAGTGGCATGCCGTCTACTCCAAATACAATGCCTCTCTCTTTGAGTTTTTCACAGGCTGCGTGATGGACAACGCCTCGTTTGCTGACTTTGGTTTCGAGTAGTCTGCGTAGTGTGGCTTCGCTGACGTTGGCATGGTGGACGACTTCCATGCGTACTCCCCAAAATTTGTCGTTTGCAAAGCGGTCGAGGATCTCAGCATCTGCATCGGGGTTCATGGCAGCAGTCGCTCGAATCGCTTGATTCGGGTCAGTTAAGAAAGGTTCAAGTTCGGCTGTATTGGCTGCACCACTTGCCAAAATATAGCGGCGTTCTTCTTCGGCTTTTTGTTCGGGGGATTTTTTGGGCATAGTTACAATTTTTAATTTTACAAGTAAAAAACTCTACTTTTTATAAGTTCTTTATAAGATCTAATAACTCAAGAAAATTTATACATTCAACATTTACAGACGACAATGCACATACTCTTGGAATTTTATAGTTTGTCGGCAACGCTCCTTTATTCCCCGAATTAACAGGTTGCTTACTCTCTTCGGTTACCAATATCGCTTGTCTGATTTTCGCAGTTGCTACGCAAAATAAATCCCCTTCATCTACCCCTTTACGTAAATTATTTTTAATTTCTGCATCTGTAATACCTAATTCCATCTGAATATTTACAGCTAACTCCAAGATTTCTTGTGTAGGAGTTAGTATAACTATACCCAACCCCTTAAAATGATTATGAATTTCTTCACTTTTACTCTTCACTTCTTCAAAATTTCTTCTTGTTACTACTATTATTTCTAATTCAACTAACTCCTCGATTTGTTCCCAAAGTTGTTGAAAAACTTTTAGATCTCTTGGGAATCTCTGCCAAATATCAATAAGCGTTGAAGCATCTAAGATATAAATATCTTTACCCATAGATACTCCTTTCAATTTCTTGAATATTCTTTATTTTTACTCCATCAAGATAATTACTAGCTTTATTTAAAGTAACTAACTTACTATGTAAAGCTTCAATTACAACCCGCACATATCCATCACCAAAAATTTGTTTTGGTTCTAAAGATCTTCTTCTCGGTATGCCCTTTTGTTCTTTTACAATGCTAAATCTATTCCTCTCAAACTCTTCTTTACGATATAACCTAAAACTATCATATTCAAATTGACTAATTAAATTGAACTCCTTAAGACGTAATAATATTACATCTGGACTTACAGATAGTTTATCTGTTATAGGTTTAAGCCATTGAGCAAACCTCTCAACTTCTTCTGGTTTTTCTTTTATATCTAACTGCTTAAGCACATTGTCACTTACGAGAATATTAGCAGCTAATAGATTTGCCTCTCTTTCGATTCTTTTATCAGAGTAAATAATTTCATTCGTATCAATAATTGTTTTCTTATGCAAAAGTATATGTGCTAATTCATGGAACAAAGTAAAGACAGATAAGCTATCACTAAACTCATTATCCTTCTTAATGAAAATGAGAGGTACTTTTTCATTATAAAAACTAAAGCCAATCACAGTGCTATCATTAGGAATTTTCCATGCGCCACTGTATCCAGAACTTAGAAATACAAGAATATTTTTATCTTCTATTAGCTTTCTGTAGTCCTTAAAAGTCATTTTTTTAGAATTATCAATTCCTAACCATTTACGAATTTTTTCACCTTGCTTAGTAAGAGAGTGATTTTTCAGATCAGGACTTTGAAAATACTCAACTTCAATATCTAAATCATTTTGTAAACCTAAGTAAACTTCATGCTGAGCAATAACATTTTCAATAATTTTTTTGATTTTTAGATCTATGATTGGCATTTGAGAGTCAAACGTACGAAATTGAGGTACAAATATCTCTTTCTCTTCAATCGGCTCATTTTTAATAAAAAATAGAATGCTTTCGCCAAATAAGTCAGCCAATTTTTCAAGCTGGTTATAAGTTATTGTTGGATCTTCATTTTCTTTTAATAAGCCTTCCAACTTTTCAACTTTCACATCAATTTTTTTTGCCAAAAGCTCAACACTGACATCGTACTTAAGACGACACCATTCAATTCTATCGGGGTTAACTCTAATATATTCACTCATGATGAAATAATAGTTCTTAATGTGAACAGAGTAAATTTTTTATTTGTTTAATATGTATTTAACTGTATCGTACTTCGGTATCGAAGTACGATACATTATTTTAATTAAACATTCCCTTCCAAGAAATCCTGTGCAAAGCGTTGTAACACACCACCCGCTTCATATACATGCACTTCTTCTTCAGTATCCAAGCGACAAGTTACAGGCACTTTCACGATCTCATTCTTACCATCATTCGTAGAACGCTCAATCACCAAAGTCAGATCAGAACGAGGCGCAATATTACCGATCACGCTATACAACTCAGTACCATCAAGCTTCAAGGTCTTACGATCCGTACCTGCTTTAAACTCAAGCGGTAACACGCCCATACCTACAAGGTTAGTACGGTGAATACGTTCAAAACCTTCCGCAACGATCACTTCAACACCTGCAAGACGCACACCTTTCGCAGCCCAATCACGGCTAGAACCCTGACCATAATCTTTACCTGCAATAATGATCAGCGGTTGCTTACGATTCATATAAGTTTCGATCGCTTCCCACATACGCATCACTTCACCCTCAGGCTCAACACGCGCTTTCGAACCTTGCTTGATCGTACCGTCAGAACGAACCACCATTTCATTGAACAGTTTAGGGTTGGCAAATGTTGCACGTTGCGCAGTTAAATGGTCACCACGGTGCGTTGCGTATGAGTTGAAGTCTTCCTCAGGCACACCCATTTTGTGGAGGTATTCACCTGCTGCCGAATCCATCAAGATGGCATTCGATGGCGACAAGTGATCGGTGGTGATATTGTCAGGAAGAATTGCAAGTGGACGCATATTTGCCAAAGTACGTGGCGCAGCCAAAGCCCCTTCCCAATATGGCGGACGACGGATATAAGTACTTTGCGGACGCCAATCGTATAGCGGGCTCGCAGCCTGTACACGCTCACCCAAATCAAACATTGGGATATACACTTTCTTAAACTGTTCAGGCTTAACCGCAACTTTTACCAGTGCATCAATTTCTTCATCCGATGGCCAGATGTCTTTTAAGTAAATTGGATTACCGTCTTTGTCATTGCCCAATGAATCTGTTTCGATGTCAAAACGAATCGTACCCGCAATTGCATACGCCACGACCAAAGGAGGCGAAGCTAAGAACGCTTGTTTTGCATAAGGATGGATACGACCGTCGAAGTTACGGTTACCTGAAAGTACCGCAGTTGCATACAAGTCACGGTCAATAATTTCCTGTTGAATCACAGGATCTAACGCACCTGACATACCGTTACAGGTCGTACATGCATACGCCACGATACCAAAACCAAGCTTTTCAAGATCACCCAACACGCCTGCTTCTTCAAGATATAAAGCTGCTGCTTTAGAACCTGGTGCAAATGATGATTTCACCCAAGGTTTACGCACTAAACCAAGTTCATTGGCTTTACGAGCCAACAAGCCTGCTGCAACAGTATTACGTGGGTTTGATGTATTGGTACAAGAGGTAATCGCAGCAATGATCACCGCGCCATCTGGCATTAAGCCTTCAGCTTCTTGCGCGCGAGCAGCTTCTAAATTACCTGCAATACCTTTGGCTTTTAAATCAGCCGTCGATACACGTGCATGTGGGTTTGATGGCCCTGCAATGTTACGGGTTACAGTTGAAAGATCGAAACGTAAAACACGTGGATATTCAGCTTGTTTCATATCCGATGCCCAAAGACCGATTTCTTTGGCATAAGTTTCAACAAGTTTAACCTGATCTGCTTCACGACCTGTCAGTGTTAAATAATCAATGGTGTTCTGGTCAATGTAGAACATTGCCGCAGTTGCGCCATATTCTGGGGTCATGTTGGAAATCGTTGCACGATCACCCACTGACATGCTGTCTGCGCCTTCACCGAAGAATTCTAAATATGCACCCACCACACGCTCTTTACGCAAGAACTCAGTCAATGCCAATACGATATCCGTTGCAGTAATGCCCGCTTGACGCTGCCCCACAAACTCCACACCAATAATGTCTGGAAGACGCATCCACGATGCACGACCCAACATGACATTTTCAGCTTCGAGTCCTCCGACACCAATCGAAATAACGCCAAGCGCATCAGTATGTGGTGTATGAGAATCTGTACCCACGCAAGTATCAGGGAATGCCACACCTTCACGGTTTTGCACCACTGGAGACATTTTCTCCAAGTTGATCTGGTGCATGATGCCGTTACCCGCAGGAATTACGTCGACATTTTCAAACGCAGTTTTTGTCCATTCGATGAAGTGGAAACGGTCTTCGTTACGACGGTCTTCCACAGCACGGTTTTTCTCAAATGCATCAGGGTCAAAACCACCGTATTCCACTGCCAAAGAGTGATCTACGATCAACTGGGTTGGTACAACTGGGTTTACTTTTGAAGGGTCGCCACCTTGATCGGCAATCGCATCACGCAGACCTGCAAGGTCAACCAATGCAGTTTGTCCGAGAATGTCATGGCACACCACACGTGCAGGATACCAAGGGAAATCGTGGTCTTGTTTGCGGTTAATCAGTTCTTTTAAAGATTGTTCGAGAATGGCTGGGTCACAGCGACGAACTAGCTGTTCAGCCAATACTTTTGAAGTGTATGGAAGTTTTGCGTATGCGCCTGGCTGGATGTCTTCAACGGCTTGACGCACATCGAAGTATTCGAGCTGGGTACCTTGCAGTGGTTTGCGGTAATTGTTATTCATTGAATTGTGCCTCTTGCATCATTTTGTACTGCGTGTCTGATGCTCGAATAGTACACTGCCGAAAACCCATTTCCCAAATCGTTTATATTTCATAAACTTAGATACAAAAACAGGGGTTTTGGAAATATTTAGTAACAACTTGCTCGAATTATTTTTCTTAAATGTGCATTTTTTATAAAAATAGCGGAAAATAAGGCTAATTCTTTAGTATTAGATTTAAATTGGATGAATATTTCATGAGCTATTTAGCGTTCTCCTCTTTCACTTTAATCGGTGTTGATGCACAAAAATTCCTGCAAGGACAAGTGACTGTAAATACAGAAGCTTTGGCTGAAAATGTATCGCAATACACTGCAATTTGTGATTTGAAAGGCCGTATTCATTTTGGTTTGTGGTTAAAAAAACGTAATCCTGAAGAATTTGAAATCGTGACCACGCAAGACCAAGCGGAAGAATTTGCCAAACATATTAAAAAATATGGTGCATTTTCCAAGATGAAACTTGAGCAAATTGGCGCTGTTTTTCCAACTTTAAATGGCACAACAACTGACTTTTCTGACAGTGAAACTGATATTTCTGCTTGGGAAGTTGCTGCGATTCAAAATGGTCAAGCTTATATCAATCAAGCGATTGAAGGTCTATTCCAACCTCAGGAATTGCGTTTTCATCAACGTGGTGCTGTGAATTATGACAAGGGTTGTTATTTGGGTCAGGAAGTGATTGCACGTCTTTGGTTTAAGGCAAAACCGAAAGCATGGTTACATGTGGTTCAAGGTTCAGGTGATGTTCCTGCGCAAGGTGAACAATTGAATAAAGGCGTGCAAGTGGTAAACAGCACTGCTTTTGAAAATGGTTTTATTGCCCTAGTCGTTGCTCGTCCTGAAGCTTTGACTGAGCTTGAAGTGACTGTTTTAGACTTACCTGAAAGTTTAAGTGGTGATGTGGCGAGACCGCAGTAAATTTTTTTTGTATAAAGGTAACCACCAATCTATGGTTACCTTTTATCTTTTTTCCAGTTTTTAATTTATAATAAAACAATAAAATTCATTATTTTAAATTAACCATTTTTTAACTATACTGTTTCAAAATTATTGAACAATAAATATTACCATGTCAACTCAAACACATTTTAAAGACCCAAAACATAAAATCTTCGCGTTGTATTATGGCATTTTTGCAGTACTTGGTATCATCTTATTAAGTTATCAACTACTTTCTATTTCTTTATCTATCATTGTTTTTATTCTTGTTTTTATACTTTATGCTCAACTCGTTTTCATGCTTATTGGCGCTATTAAATATTGGAAACTGGAAGTCACTGGTTTAAAAATCTTATTTTGGATCAGCTTGAGCCTTGTCCCTCTTTTTATTACTCCATTAATTACTTACATTCCCAAAGTAACTTCGGGGCTGTTTTTTTATATACAAAGTTCTTTTGGAGCAACTGGAGTAGGCTTTGACTTTCACATTGCTTATGATACTCGACTCACGCTTTTGAACCACTCAGCATGGGGTTTTGGACTGAATATCATTGAATTTTTTATATGGATTCGATTTAAACATATTGCAGAAATCAACCATATTTCTATTCCACCTTTTAAAAATGAAGATTTAGAACTTAAAATTTATGATTAAAAAGGCAAAAATTATGACTTTTCGTTCTCTTATGAGAGCTCTTAAAAGTGTGGAAAGAATTAGACCTAAGTAATAAAAACTTGGGCTTTTTCTTATTTCTGTTTAAAATCTTTAAGAATATCTAAAAATATATGATAAAAATGCAACTATTAAAATATTCACTATTTCAAAATTTCTTCGTTTTCATTTTCACTCTATTGTTCAATGTAAGTACCTACGCCCTATCACCTGAGCTTTTACAACAACTTCAACAAGAAAATATAGTCGATACTACTTCAGGTCTTGCTCCACAAGAGATCCAATTACTTAAGTCTCAAAATGAAAAGCTTGAGAATGAACGTCATGTTTCGGTAAAAATACTCATCTTAAATGATGCATCAAAACAGATTGATGACCCAAAGCAATTAGATGAAATTTCAGACCAAATTAAAAGTTCAGAACCTAATATCGAAGATCATATCTTCATTTTAATTGGTAAAAAAGATCATATTAACCGCGTAATTTTAAATCATGATAATAAAAATATCGTCAACGAAACTCATGAATATGGAAACTATATTAGCCATAACAATAAGCTTACACCAATCGAATACATCATTTTAGAACCGCTTTTAAAAGAAAATAAATTGTACCCAGCCTTACAAGCATCTCAAACATATATAGAGGAAATTTCACTAAAACAGCAACCCAGCTATGAGACGTTTTATTATGACAAAAAACGGTATGAAGACAGCCTACAGGCGTACTACATTTTTTATATCAGTGGGGCTTTCGTTTTTTTGTTTTTCAGTATTGCACTGTGCCGATTTTTTTATCAAAGCATCAAAAACCACACAGAATTGGTCAACAAAGCTCAGAAAATGTACAATTTAAGTCTTTCTTCCACTAGCATGAATAAGTCTAAAATTTACATTTTTTCAGCCGTTTACTTAACATTTCACATACTCCTAAGCATTACACTCAGTGCTTACTACTTAGACTTAAATTTTTTATTTCTATTGATTAGCAATATCGCTATCTTGTTATTTTATTTATCAATACTTTGGTTTTCATCAGCAAAGACATTAGACGAAATTTTCAGTTTTAAGAAAGTATTAGGCACTACTGGGGTTATTTTTCTAATTACCATTATCTTTACTATTTTGCCAACGAGTAGTTTAGGTCTCTATTTCGTATTTATAAGTTTTATGATTATTGTTTCTTATTTTTACAACAAACTTATTTCATCTATTCTAAAGTATTTATTTAAGGTCGATAACTTTGATTTTCATTCAATATATTGAAGATACGGAGATCCATGTAACTTACGCAATTGATTATTTTAAATTAAACAAAATTCGGATAAACCATCCTTATGCAACATGATTATAAAACACTGTATCAGCAGTTGATTCTTTTTACCTGTACATTACTGCTCAGTGTCATCAGTCATGCCCTGTCACCTGAGCTTTTAAAACAACTTAAAAAAGAAAATATAGTCGATACCACACTGACGCTTTCGGACAATCAAATTGCTAAATTGAAAAGTCAAAATGAGCAACTCTACCAAGAGAAGAAAATTGATCTTAAAATTCTTATGATACCTTCTACAAATGACTTGTCTATTGAACAGTATACAAATAAAGTTTTTAATACACTTAAAATTGGTAATCAGAAGCTCGATAATGGTCTACTTTTAGTTGTTGCGAAAAATGACCATAAAATGCGTTTTGAAGTTGGTTATGGTTTAGAAGGTGATTTTCCAGATATTCAAGCAGGACGAATGATCCGTAATACCCTTGCACCAAATTTTAAAAATAATGATTATTATCAAGGTTTTTATCAGGTACAGCAGTCTCTTTTAAAACTCGATATTTTATTTAGCAACACCCTAGATAAGCAAAAAAATATACTGACTGCTTTCAATTTTTATGTGCAATTATTTTTATCCATTTTACTCTGTATTCCATTATATTGGTTGTATACAAGAGCAACTGTGAATTGGGGAACCAGTGCAGGATTCGGTATATTTACAGCATGTTTAGTTTTTGAGATATTTATACATATATTTATTTTTTCTTATTTGCAGACACCTAAAATTGCTTTTTTTATTTGCTCACTCATTCCACTTTATGCACCTTTATTAATACTTATATTCTTACCCAAAAATCAAAATCATAAATTGCTCAAATCTGTTTTATATAGTTTACCTCTACAGATTTTTTCAATATTTGGATTGGGGATCTTTTACTTTGTAGACTTTTTCCCAAAAGCTGCACTCGTTTTACTTCAATGTTTAGCCATCATTTTTATCTTAATTTTTTTACGCTATCTACAATTTTTATACCGCTTTCATCATCATACTGAAAATGCTTATCTCACTTCATTTTATAATCAATATCTAAAAGAAAAAGAACGTCAACAAGCGATTGATGAAGAATTTAAACGAACCAATGTAGCAAATCATTCAAACGATTCATCCTCAAGTAGTTCATCATCTAGTAGCAATAGTTCAAGTAACTCAAGTAGTAGTTCATCATCAAGCGATGATCGAGATTCAGGCGGAAGTTCTGGTGGTGGCGGAGCATCAGGGAGTTGGTAATGAACAAGTTTATCTATGTTTTTATTCTTCTTTGTATCACAACACTCAGTCATGCCCTGTCACCTGAGCTTTTACAACAACTTAAAAAAGAAAATGTGGTCGATACCACACAGACGCTTTCGGACAATCAAATTGCTGAATTAAAAAGTCAAAATGAGTATTTATATCAAGAAAAGAAAATTGATTTAAAAATCCTCATGGTGCCATCTACAGAAGGCGCTTCAATTGAACAATATGCTGAGAAAGTTTTTAATACAATTAAAATTGGAAATAAAAAACTCAATAATGGTCTACTTTTAGTCATCGCCAAAGATGATCGTAAAATGCGTTTTGAAGTGGGTTATGGTTTAGAAGGTGAGATTACCGATATTCAAGCAGGACGAATCATTCGCCATATACTTGCACCAAATTTTAAAAATAATGATTATTATTATGGAATAATTGCCGCACAACAAAGCATTGCACAATTAAGTGAAGGCTTTGTAATTACCGATAATGGTGGATATAGAGACAATCAACTAGAGCATGCGATCTTTATCTTCAAAACAAGTGTTAAATTATTATTTGGTATTTTGATCGTTTGGCTTTGGTTTTACGCCTTCAATAATACGGCTGGAAGTCGTGATGCTCGACAAGGGGTCGCATTTTTTGTCACCCTATTTTTCAGTCTTTTTTGCACTGTTTTTTTAAACGTAATTTTTGATCTTGGTTTTTGGTCTTTCATTGGCTTAAGTTTCTTATCAGCATTTTTCAGCGCAAGTATTTTTCCAAAATATCATCAACATCCTCGATTCAATCGCATTGTATTGATTTCATTAACTGTTATATTTTCAATTACACTCACTTATTTGATATTCTGCTATTTATTCAAATCACAAAAAGGAGCTGTCTCAGAAGATTTTTCAAATATTTTATCTTTTGCACTTTCCTTTGTTCCAACTATTTTGATGGTCGTTGTTGGAATGTTTATCAGTAATAAATTATTTTCAAATAAGAAAGAAGATCCCAAACGACTTCCAGACCCATTTCCAAACACTTCTCCGAGTTCCAATACAACAGATCGTTCTTCATCGAATCGCTCATCATCTAGCAATAGTTCAAGTCATTCTTCGAGCAGTTCATCATCAAGCAATGACCGTGATTCAGGCGGAAGTTCTGGCGGTGGCGGAGCATCAGGGAGTTGGTAATGAATAAGTTTATCTATGCTTTTATTCTTCTTTGTATCACAACACTCAGTCATGCCCTATCACCTGAGCTTTTACAGCGACTAAAAAATGAGAATATCGTTGATACAACGTCGACGTTGGATCAAGCACAGATTGAAAAACTTAAACAAAATAATGAGACTATTTTCAAACAAGAAAATATTGATCTGAAAATTTTGATGATTCCCTCTTTAGCGGGTGAGTCGATTGAACACACTGCCTTACAAGTCTTCAATACCATTAAAATTGGCAATGAAAAACAGGACAATGGTGTATTACTGCTCATCGCAAAAAATGACCGAAAAATGCGGATTGAAGTCGGTTATGGCTTAGAAGGCAAAATTACCGATATTCAATCTGGACGAATTATCCGCAATACACTCGCGCCGAATTTTAAAAATAATGATTACTATACAGGCATTGCACTTGCACAAAATCAGATAGGTCAAATACCAGACCTAGATATCTCACTTCCTCAAACTGTAGAAAATCTGCAACAGAATCAAAATGAAGAATTAGAGGCTTCATCTGAGAACAATTATGTCTATGTAAGCCCAAACACTGAAAATCCAGATACGATTTATTTAGATCAACCATCAAAACATTTCATGAATTACTTCATCGTACTGCTGTGGAATGTCATGGTTAGTGCGATCATCGTGATTTATTTTGCACCGATTTACCAAACACTCAAACAACGCAATATCAAAATCCAAGGCATGTCTTTGTTCATGATCATTTTTATGCCCATTCATCATTTATTTAGTTGGATCGTGACTGGCTTAAATTTCTTCTTACTTTTCGGTTTGTATGCACTTGTGCTTTGGCTAGTTGCTAAATTCAACCAACACTGGGATATTTATCAGCATTTCAAATATCGCTCTTTTTCTAAAAAAGGGGCATTAAAATACGCCAGTTTCTTTATCGTGATTCCACTCGGATTATCTTTCTTTCTTCCCAATACATTTATTCCAGTGGCTTTATTTTTCTCTTTTTGTCCTTTCTTACTATTTTTTCTATGGGCAATTATTGCCATAATCGCAAAACCTTATAAAGCGTATTATCCACCTGAATACCAAGAATGGTTTAAAGATGCCCCACCGAGCTCAAGCAATTCTTCATCATCTTCAAGCAGTTCATCCTCTAGCTCTAGTTCATCGAGCAGTAGCTCTTCGTCTAGTTCAAGCTCGTCTTCGAGTAGTAGTCGAAGCTCAGGTGGCGGTTCTGGTGGTGGCGGAGCATCAGGCGGTTGGTAAATAAACAGGGTTCAATAGGTTTTGATGCAACTCAAAACCCATGAAAAAGTTTATTCATATCCTTACAGACATAATCTTTAAAATGGTAAGCACGCGCATGTTTGGCATCAAACTTTGCCGTTAAATCGCCCTTTTGAAAAACATAAACCCGATCGTCTTTACTCACCAAAAATTCTGCACCTAGTTTCATCAATAAGGCATCAATTTTATCTTGATCTGCAATACTGTCATCGGCTGCAACTTTGTCATAATTACGTTTAATGCTTTTGATAAACATGTGATTGCTCGTACTGTGGGTTGAATAAATTAGAGGGTGCGATTTAAGCAGAAATACGAAGAAAAACCTATATTTTGCATGCTTATTTTATGATTTTCATCCGCTAAAGCGATGACAAGTACCAAATCAAAGGATGATCACTTAACTTGATTGAATTTTCAAATACTTAACAATTACATAAGCACATCATTTTTAAATTGGTATTTAGCTCAATTCAGTTTATAAACGATACAACAATCCTAAAAATAAATTTAGATTATGATTTACAACGTACATCATTTACATTGTGGAACCATGTGCCCTGTCTGTGCGCCTTTGTATGGACAAAAAGGCATTCATGCGAAAATGGTCTGTCATTGCCTGCTGATCGAAACAGATAAAGGACTGGTTTTGGTCGATACCGGTTTTGGGATGCAAGATTATTTGCATCCTCAAGCACGTTTAGGCAAACTTTTTTCAAAAGTGAGCGCCATTCAATCTGACTTTAATCTCACGGCAATTTCACAAATTCAAAAACTAGGCTTTAAACCATCCGATGTTAAACATATTTTGGTCAGCCATTTAGATCTTGATCATGCAGGTGGAATTTCAGATTTTCCACAAGCCACTATTCACATTTTATCCAGTGAATATAATGCCGCGCAAAAAATATCGGTCATGAATAAGTTACGTTATCGACCACAACAATTTAAAAATCACCGCTATTGGAATTTTCTAGAACCTCGAAATGGTGAAGCTTGGTTTAACTTTCACAAGGTACAAGGCTTTAATATTTTCAATGATGAAATTTTACTGATTCCACTGTTAGGACACACCACAGGACATTGTGGTATTGCCATTAAACAACAAACGGGATGGTTATTTTTCTGTGGCGATGCATATTACAGTCACTTAGAACTTGACCGTAAGAATAAGTTACCGCTTTTAGATAAACTTGAATTTGCCTTTGCTGAAAATAATTCTCTACGCTTAAAGACATTGTCTGAAATTCAAAACCTTGCACAAACAGAACCTCAAATCGACATCATTTGCGCACACGATCCTACTGACCTAGACCGATATATTCAAAATGCTTAATTCATTATTACGCTACACCATCATATTATCAGCCAGTGTACAACTCACGGCATGTATCACGACCTCTGCACTTCCTGATCATGAACGTCCACAGCAATGGGGAACACTGGTTAATCAGCAACATAATTTTTATCGCATCAGTGACACCGTATTTCGGAGTGAACAACCCAATGCCGAGATTATTCCTGAGCTGAAAAAGCATGATATTGATGTAGTGATTAATTTAAGAAGTCGTGATAAAGATAAAACCGCTCTTTCACAGCAAAATTTTCAATTGGTACATGTGCCAATTCATACTTGGGCACTGGATCGTAATAATCTGCTGTCGGTGATGAAAACCATCAAAACTGCAAAAAATAAAAACCAGAAAGTATTAATTCATTGTTATCACGGTTCTGATCGTACTGGTGCAAGTGTGGCGATGTATCGGATTATTTTCGAAAATTGGTCAACGCAGGATGCTCTGAATGAAATGAAATACGGCGGCTATGGTTTTCATCCAATTTGGGTCAATATTGAAAAGCAATTTAGCACTGAAAATATTCAATGGATTCGCCAACAACTCGCAATCTAAGACTCAAATACAAAAAAAACCTCTTTCAGAAAAAGAGGCTTTTTTGATTATTCAATGAGAATTAACGGCGATCTAAAGGCGTCCATTCATTCACCCAAGCCGATTTCATACCTAAACTCGCATCAGAATTAATTTTCTTACGCATTGCATCAGCGGCTTCACGATCTTTCGATGGACCGACCATGATACGAATCCCCTTCGATGTTGGGCTCTTGGTCACCTTATAGCCTTTGGCACGTAATTTTGCAGCAACAGCATCGGCATTGGCTTCATTGGCAGCCAGTGCCACCTGAACCATCCATTGCTTATCACCATTTTCCAATAAATCACGTGCTTTATCCGCTTCAGCCTTTTTCTTCTCGGCTTCTTGAGCTTTACGTTTTTTCTCAGCGGCTTCATCAGCAGCTTTTTTATCTGCTGCTTTCTTTTCAGCAGCTTTCTTCTCTGCTTCAGTTTTACGCTGTTCTTCAGCTTTACGTTTCTTTTCTTCTGCTGCTTTTTTCTCTGCATCTGCGGTAGCTTGACGCTTCTGCTCAGCTAACTTTTTTTCAGCATCAGCTTTTTGTTTGGCTTGTGCATTTTGCTGTTCAAGTTTTTTCTGTTCTGCTGCTTTTTGTTGCGCTTTGGTTTTTTCATCCTGAACGAGTTCAGGTGGAATGTCTGTACCTTCTTGAGCAGCGGCACCACGTCTTGCATTGGCAGCCGCATATTCTTCGGCAGCTTTACGTGCTGCTTCTGCTTCCGCTTGTTGTTGCATACGTAAGAATTCGGCAGCTTTGGCTTCTTGTTCAGCCACAGCTTTTTCACGAGCACGTTTTTGCTCTTCAAGCAAACGTTTTTCCGTTGCGACATCTACTGTTAATGGTTGTAACTGTACGGGTGCACCCGCAGGTTCAACCTTTTTCGGCTGTACTTGCCCAGCCTGTGGTGCCGTTTGATTTTGGTGAATTTCTTCTTTGCCTTTGAGAAGCAATGCTGCCAATAAAACGCCACCACTCAATAAAACAACACCGCCCATCCAGCGTTGTTTGTTATTCATTGACATTCTTCTAAATACTCCCAGACCGCTTCTAAGGTATGAAACGAACCACACACCAAAATCAGCTGATTATTATTGGTTTCTGCAAGCGCTGATTTAAATGCTGCTTGTACACTATTAAATTGTTCAACTGTCTCACCCTGCAAAGCAGCTTGCAATTGCTCCATTGACGCTGCACGAGGCACAGTGAGTGGTGCAATTTTCCACTTTAATACAGTATTTTTCAATAACTTGACCACAGAATCTATATCCTTGTCAGACAGCATTGAAAAAACAGTGATAACTTCTGTGTACTGTTTATTGTATTCTAAGAATTTTCGCAATTGCTTTAACAAAAAATCAACACCATGCGGATTATGTCCCGCATCAAAAATAACAGTTTTTTCTTGTGTTTTTGTGAATTTATCTTGAATTGTTCGTATTTCAAAACGCCCTTGTAACTGCGCATTTTGAATTCCTTGAGCAATGGATTGCTGTGAAACTTTTAACCCACTCACTAAAATTGCAGCCACAGCAGTCGAAATATTTTCAATTGCCAAATGACCCAATGGTAATTTTAAAGTCACACCAGAACCCGCAAAGTCCCACGTTTGACCATCACTTGAATCTTTGTAGAAATAATCACGACTTACGGCATAGAGTTTTGCACTACATTCATTCGCTTTATTCTGAATGGCTTGCGGAAGTTCTTGTACACCGCCAAAAACCACAGGAATATTGGGGCGAATGATTCCTGCTTTTTCAAAAGCAATTTTTTCAATGGTATCGCCTAACCAATCGGTATGATCTAAACCAATATTGGTGATGACTGCGACATCAGGATCAATGACATTGACCACATCTAAGCGACCACCTAAACCGACTTCAAGCACCCAGACATCACATTGCTTTTGTTTAAAAATGACAAATGCAGCCAGTGTTGTGGCTTCAAAAAATGATAGGGATAAATCACAGATACGACGTGCTTGATCGACTTGAACAAAGGCATCAATTAAGGTTTGATCATCAACCTCTTGCCCTGCCAGTTTGACACGTTCATTAAAACGATAAATATGCGGTGACTGATATAAGCCAACATTGAAACCTTGTGCATTGAGAATGGCAGCAAGCGTTGTTGTCGTTGAGCCTTTACCATTGGTTCCAGCAACCGTTAAAACCTTTGCATTGGGCTTCATGACACCCAATTGTTCAGCCACAGGAATGACGCGCTCTAAGCCTAAATCAATCCCTGTAACGTGAACATGGCTCCAATAATCGAGCCATGTTTGTAAATCATCAGTATTTAATGGTGCTGTTTGGTTGTTCAAGGCAAATTCATCAGTTTCGCTACAATACGATATACAGTATCACGTAATGCATGACGATGGACAATTTGATCGACTACACCATGATCAAGCAAGAATTCTGCACGTTGGAACGGTTCTTCCAGTTTTTCACGTACAGTTTGTTCGATCACGCGCTTACCTGCGAAACCGATCATTGCTTTAGGTTCTGCAATATGTACATCACCGAGCATTGCCAATGATGCGGTTACACCACCGTATACTGGATGAGTTAACACCACGATATAAGGTAAATGTGCATCTTTCATTTTTTGAATCGCGGCAGAAGTACGTGCCATTTGCATCAAAGACAACATGCCTTCTTGCATACGCGCACCGCCAGAAGCAGCAAAACAGATCAATGGTTGTTTATCTTTAATGGCTTTTTCCGCAGCTTGGACAAAACGGTCACCAACTACAGTCCCCATAGAACCGCCCATGAAGTCAAATTCAAAGGCACATGCAACCATAGAAATATTTTTAACTTGTCCTTGCATCACCACAAGTGCTTCAGTTTCACCTGTTTTTTCCTGCGCTTCTTTCATACGCTCTGGATAAGGTCGGCTGTCGACAAACTTTAATGGATCTTTAGCTAAAAACTGTTGACCCAATTCAGAACTAACATTGTCAAAGAACCAATTTAAACGATCACGTGCTTTCATTTTCAAATGTTCATCACATGATGGGCAAACATAGGCATTGAAAGACATCGCAGTACGCGTCACAAGTGCATGACATTCAGGGCACTCAATGGTCGGTTCAGTAAACGTCGCTTTAAGTGTCTGTTGTTGGTCAGGCATATGAATGCCTGGAACTGTGCGATCTGTCCACGGCGTGGTTGCGCTGAGGATTTTCCCTGATTTCACTTCTTGATTCATACTAACTCATCGAGCGCTGCTCGAAGCTCCTTGACTTTATTCACCGCGGCTTCAGCGGCTTGTTCTGGTGCAAGATTTGCAAATGGTTTAACAAAAGCACTACCGACAATCACAGCATCGGCAACTTGACCCACTGCTTTTGCAGAAGCTGCATCACTGATCCCAAAACCAACACCGACAGGAATATCTGTCACCTGTTTGATTTTTTCAATACGTGCTGCCACTTCTGTGGTATCCAATGTTGCTGCACCTGTTACACCTTTTAATGACACATAGTAAATAAAACCACTGGCTTGATTCACTACATGTTGAATACGCTCATCAGTCGATGTTGGTGCAAGCAAGAAAATTTGATTCATATCGTACTTTTGTAAGACTGCATCTAAATCTTTTGCTTCTTCTGGTGGTAAATCCACAAGAAGTACACCATCTACACCACAGTCATTCGCATAAGCCACAAACTTTTCATAACCAATCACTTCAACTGGGTTTAAATAGCCCATTAAAACAACAGGTGTTGTGGTATCTTTTTGACGAAATTCTTTGACCATATTCAAAGCATCAAGGGTATTGGTACCTGCTGCGAGCGCACGCTCTGCTGCAAGTGCAATCACTGGACCATCTGCCATTGGATCGGAAAATGGTAATCCAAGTTCTACAACGTCTACGCCCGCTTCAACCATTTGATGTAACAACGGTACAGTTACATGTGGTTGAGGATCGCCCGCCATAACATAAGAAACCAAAGCCTTACGCTGTTGAGATTTAAGCTGTGCAAAACGAGTGGCTAAACGTGACATAGGGTTGTACATTCCTTGAATTGTTTAAACTTGAGGAGTTTTAGATGAATAAATTGTTTGGAAGACTTTAGAATACATTGACTTATTCTTTTCATCATCCAAATGTATAAATACAAGACATCGCCCAGCATTGTAACGCTATTTTTTACCCAAAGGATAGAGTCACATGAACGCCGAAACGTATCTGTTTTATATCACAACTCTGCATCAAAAATCATAAAACAACCCACGGGTACATTTAGCGCTATTTTCAAAAACAGAACAATGATCAAAGCTACCTATTTTCAAGCATTAAACAAAGTGAGTTATTTTAAATAAAATAAATATAAATCATACATATACAATAAAATCATTCGATTAAAATATGATGCTTATTTTTCTAAAAATTGCAAAAGCTATTTATTCTCATTGCCATCGAAGGATTTATTTCAGGCAAAATAGAAAATTAAGCAACTGATGTTACGCAGAAAGTATATTTTAGGACACGCCTACTTTTAAGGTTTGAGTGGCTCATTATCGTCGATGAATATCACTAAACAATTGGTGATTGTGATTTCAAATCAGTAGTGCTATCGCGTTAGGCGACAGGGATTTCGCCGTTGGACATGAGGAATATATTCCGAAGACAGGAGATCTTGCGAAGCTTTGCTTTTCATATCCAACAAGGGATTTTGGTTACCTTACGAAATATATTCCTCATCCTTCAAAGTGACAAACGCCTACCCAAAGCAATTCAAACTTTGCAAGGCAGATGGGGCTGTGCTAGCTTAAGAATATTGTTATAAAAATTTTGAGCACTCTCAGTTTTAGACGTAGTTTAAATGCGTAACATCAATTTTTAATAAACCTATTTATTTCAACTGCTGTTTTTTCTGCAACAAAGTCTGCCCACTAAACGCTTTATACGCTCTCGCCAAAGCAGACTGATCAGAATACCCCAAACGCATCGCAATATCGGTCAACTGCACATGACTTTCCAATAACTGCTCACAACGTTTCATTCTTTCAACTTCAACAATCTTTTTAAATGAGCTGTCTAATTCACTTAATTGACGCTGTAAAGTACGGGTTGAAATATGTAATTCCTGTGCAATATCTTCAATTTTTGGTGCCTGTTCTTTAAGTTTTAAATATTCAGCCACAATCAAATGTAACTTATCGACCAATGTTTCATACTTTTGCTTAGATGCAATCGCTTCCTCAGCTTGTCTCACCAGAAGTTGCATCAAAGACGGATCCGCTTGCTGGATTTTAAGATTTAAGCCCTCTAAACCCAAAACAAAACGATACTCAGGCTGATTAAACAGCACCTCACAATTGTAAAACTTTTGATAATGGTAAATCGCCTTTTGCGGTGGATGCGCAAAATGCACACTCAACAATGGAAATTGATCTGCGGGAACAATTTTACGTGCCAAATGCATCATCAACGCATTGGTAAACTCATTGATTAAAATATAGCGCTCATGATGAAAAGGCCAAATCAAGTGAACATCTGTCCCTTGTTGCACCATTTGCATCGGAATAATTTCATCCCCATCGATCACTAAACGGCTAAATCGCAACACATTTTGCAGTGCTTCAGCGACAGTCGTACTCCGCGAAGCCATATAGCCCAACACACCAAAATGCTCAGGGCGTACATATTCCGCAATTTCAAAAACCAATTGTGGACAATCCAAAGCCTGTTTGGTCTTTTCCATCAACTGATGGAAGAATAAATAGGAAGATTGGGTATCTATAGGCAGGGATAAAATTTCAAGTAAGCGTGTTTTTTCATCAACATTGAGAAAATCAAGTGTTGCTATTTCCATTCCTCGTTCAGACACAAACATCTGCCAAAGATGAAAATAACCATTCGGAATCTGTAAATCTTGCATTTTCCTACACTCTTTTAATTCTTAGGATCAATTTATCGTACTGATCATTTTGACATTACACATTTTCATTCTGTCGTAAAATGTATAAAAATTGGCAACATCTGTCAAAACAAACTTGTAAATAAGCGACATACTGAAATCATCTAAAGTGATGCAAGTAAAACAAAATGAATGCATTAGTGAAATATCAAGTTGATCCTGTGGTTCGCACCAAGCTCGACTTTAAACTAGAAGAAGTACCACGCTTCTGGTTCGGTGGTGATCCATTCCGTACTCGATTATTTGACGCACTCAGCCTGACCTTTCCAGATGGTGAGCGTTACTTTATCGAAAGTGTGCGTTTATTTCGTGACAAAATCACTGATCCTGATTTGCAACAACGTGTTGCCGATTTTATTCGCCAAGAAGCCCAACACGGTCTTGCCCATGACAAAATGAATCAAGTCATGAAAGATCAAGGCATGCCTGTTGATCAATTCATTACTTTTTTACATAAAATTTTTAAATTTGAACTGACGCAACGTTCGCCACAATACAACATTGCCATGACTGCTGCGGCTGAGCATTTGACCGCATTAATGGCAGATACTTTTTACAGTAAAAAAGAAACCTTAGCTGAAGCTCATCCTTATGTCCGTGCCTTGCTCGCTTGGCATTCTATTGAGGAAATGGAACATCGTGATGTGGCATTTGATGTGATGAAACAAGTCGGTGAAGTTCCGGAAAATTTAAGAAAGTTCACCTTGGCTTTTACCACATTTATGATGATTAATTTCACACTCTACCGTGCCAATATCATGTTAAGGCATGATGGTTTTAGTCGTATAGAACGTTTGAAAATGGCAGCCAAAGGCTTGCCGTGGTTCTTTGGTCAGAAAGGCATTTTTTCTGCCATGAAAACTGAATATATGGATTGGTTTAAAAAAGATTTTCACCCCAGTCAGCATCCTGTTATTCGTCAATACCAAGTTTGGGTGGATACCATGGCTGAAACCAATGATCCAATCCAAGCGGGTGAAGCTTTTTGGCAAGCAGGTTTATAACAACTCAATGATGTAAATCATAAAGCTTGGTTTAAATTTTGAATAATTGCGAGAAATAAAACAATGAATGCATATGTAAAAGGAAAAAATGAACAACATCAGGTTGATCCTGTTGTTCGTAGCAACCTCGATTTTAAATTAAATGAAGTGCCCCGCTTTTGGTTCAATAATGATCCATTCCGCACTCGAATGTTTGATGCTCTAAGCCTGACCTTTCCCGTCGGTGAGCGCTATTTCATTCAAAGTGTTCGTGCGCTTCGTGACAAAATTACCGATGCTGACTTACAGCAGCGTGTTTCAGATTTTATTAAACAAGAAGCTCAACACGGTATTGCCCATGACAAAATGAATGAGGAAATGCAACGCCAAGGCATGCCTGTTGATCAATTTGTTAAATTCATGAGTGCTCATTTTGATCATATTTTAAAAAATCGATCTAAGCAGTACAACATTGCCATGACCGCTGCAGCTGAACATTTGACAGCACTGATGGCTGAAACCTTTTACAGTAAAAAAGCAACCTTAGCGGAAGTTCATCCTTTTGTTCGTGCTTTGTTTGCGTGGCATGCCATTGAAGAAATGGAACATCGTGATGTGGCTTTTGATGTCATGCAAGAAGTTGGTGAAGTTCCCGAGTATTTAAGGAAATTTGCTTTGGCTTTTACCACGGTACTGATGTTTGGTTTTACCTTTTATCGTACCAATATCATGCTAGGCTATGACGGTTTTACTCGCATACAACGTGCAAAAATGGCAATAAAAGGTTTACCTTGGTTCTTTGGTAAAGACGGAAAATTATCCGCTATGCGTGAACAATATATGGATTGGTTTAAACCTGACTTTCACCCGAGCCAGCATCCTGTTATTCGCCAGTATAAAGTTTGGGTGGACACTTTGGCAGAAACCGATGACCCGATTGCAGCAGGTGAAGCATTCTGGAAAGCTGCGCTTTAATCAAATCAAAATATTAGAACAACATTACCACTTGGCATAATGTTGTTCTAATAAACCATACTCATGATTTAACTGAATAATCTCACCATTTTCCATCTCTATTGAGCCACTAATTCGTGATTGCCACTGACTAAATTGACTACCAATTAATCTCAAATTTAAATTTTCAAATCTCCGCCAACCTGTTTCGACCGTTAGATTTAACCGCTGATCCAAAGAGCGAATTGACCAAACATTATTGTCTATCTTTTCAAATAATACGTCTGCAATTGCAAATAATTGACCATTCACCCAAAGACAATTTTCATTGCCAAAACTTTCATTGACACCCGAAGCAAGGTTTAACCCAATCCGATGACCATTTTGATCCCAAAAATTACACGACAACCAAAACCATGCCGTTTCTGGTCTTAAAAAGCCACAAGTATCATCTAATGAAGCTAAAGTTTTCTCATTAAAATGAATGATCTCTTTATTTTTATTAATAAAAAAACCTTCAACAGCCAAAGTGGTTTTCTTCTGTGTATATGTCCAACCATTGATGCCATTTGGACTACATAAACTTAATGGCTCAGTGCCTGCACAAAAAATTCGTGCTTTAAGTTGCACCTCTCCATGACGTGTCGCTTGTATATAACGCACCCCATTGGCATGTTGTATTTCAAATTCAAAAGGCGACTTACTAAAATAACTATGGCTATACTGTGGTTGTTCATCCAAAACAGTACCACGACCTAAAATCGTATTGGCATTCCATTCTAAAACTTCATCATTTGAATGGTTATAGAAATAAATAAAACCATGACCTGCCCATCCAATATCAGCAATGGCGATGCCAATCGAATAGTGTTCATGCTGAATGCTACAAAATTTAAATTTCTTATATTTTAATTGCTTGCGCCAACCTGTTAAGGTCTTTCCATAAGGGGTTTTATAAATATATTGATCTACGCCAATCACAGATGGAAGCTCCTTGAAACGCCCATAACGTGGTTGACCATTACTTTGTATTAAATCCATGTGAATTCCCAATCCTTTATTTAAGGGAAATTATTAGACTTTAGTCGATCTTTTGATTATTACTATTTTTAGCTATTTAGCAACATCCTGATCACTCAAAATATATCATGTTAAATAATTATTCTAGGATTTCCCTCCAATCACCATGAAATGAATAAAAGTACAACTATGACAATACGTTCAATAATCAAAAAAAAGAAAAGAGGCTTTTGCCTCTTTTCTTTTATCTACTTTTTAAACTCAACTATTAAATTGCCACTTTAAAATTGATTCAAATGTCTTAATCAATTTTTCCACGTGAAACAGCATCTTTCAGCCTTTGTGGCGCTTTGAAACGCTCACCGTATTTGGCTTCAAGTTCATTGGCACGCGCTAAAGCTTTGTCTAAACCATATTGGTTTAAGAACTGAATCGCACCACCTGTCCACGGCGCAAAACCGATTCCGAAGATCGAACCGATATTGGCATCGACCACAGACTCAAGGACATTTTCTTCATAACAACGTAAAGTGTCGAGTGATTGAACAAACAAGATCCGGTCAATCATTTCCTGTTCAGAAATATCAACATCCTGTTTCCAGTGGCTCAAACCATCCCAAAGATGCTTTTTGCCACCTTCTGGATAATCATAGAAACCTGAACCCGCGGCTTTGCCTTTGCGGCCAAACTCATGAATCATGGTTTTCAGTACATCTTCAGCTGGAGAATGTGGCAAGTCTTTACCTTCAGCTTGCAGAGCCTTACGGGTCTCATTGGTCACATGCTCAGATAAAGTCAATGCAACTTCATCCTGAATCGCCAATGGACCTACAGGCATACCTGCTTTAAGCGCTGCCATTTCGATACGTGCAGGGTGTACGCCTTCTGCAAGTAAACGCAGACCTTCATTCACAAAGGTACCGAATACACGGCTGGTGAAGAAACCACGACTGTCATTCACCACGATTGGTGTTTTACCAATTTGCTGTACGTAATCGTAGGCTTTGGCTAAAGTTTCAGCAGAGGTGTTTTGTCCTTTGATGATTTCAACTAAAGGCATTTTGTCGACAGGGCTAAAGAAGTGTAAACCGATGAAGTTTTTGTCGTCTTTAGAGGCTTTTGCTAAACCTGTGATTGGCAATGTCGAAGTATTTGATGCAAATACACCACCATCAGTAAGGAATGCTTCTGCTTCCTGAGTGACTTTGGCTTTGAGTTCCTGATTTTCAAAGACCGCTTCGATAATTAAATCACAACCTTGTAGATCAGACGCATCAGCCGTTGCAGTGATTAAGCTTAAGACTTGATCACGTTTCTCAGCAGTCATACGCCCTTGAGATACTTTTTTGTCCAAAAGTTTTTGGCTATAGGCTTTGCCTTTTTCTGCATTTTCAACAGAAACATCTTTCAGTACAACAGCGATGCCTTTAGAAGCAGTTGAATAAGCAATACCTGCACCCATCATCCCTGCACCAAGCACACCCACTTTGGTCGCTTGCCATTTTGCGACATCTTTTGGACGGCTTGCACCTGCTTTAATTGCATTTAGACCATGCCAGAATGTCCCGATCATGTTTTTCGCCACTTGCCCTGTTGCAAGATAAGTGAAATAACGTGATTCGATGGTCAGTGCTGTATCCACATCGACCTGAGCACCTTCAACCGCAGCAGCCATAATCGCTTCAGGCGCAGGATAGCAACCTTTGGTTTTATCACGCAGCATTGCAGGAGCAATCGCAAGAATCTGAGCCACCGCTGGGGTTTTCGGATCACCACCTGGAATTTTATAACCTTTCACATCAAATGGTTGTTGTGATTTCGGATTAGCTTTGACCCATGCAATTGATTTCTCCATCAATTCTTCAATTGAGTCAGCCGTGTCATGGATTAAACCTAAAGATTTGGCTTTATCAACACCAAACTGCTTACCTTCCATCAGGAATGGGAATGCATTTTGTAAGCCCAACAGGCGTACCATTCGCACGATCCCGCCACCACCTGGCAGTAAACCTAGAGTCACTTCAGGTAAACCAAATTTAGACTTTGGATCATTTAAGGCAATACGTGCATGACAGCCGAGAGCAATTTCCCAACCACCGCCAAGCGCTGTACCGTTCAATGCTGCAACCACAGGCACACCTAAAGTTTCGATGTAACGCAGTTCTTTTTTCATCAGCTCAACGATTGCCATGAATTCTTTGGCATCTTCAGGGCGAGCCTGAATCAAATCGTCTAAATCACCGCCTGCAAAGAAAGTCTTTTTCGCTGAACGGAAAATAACGCCTGTTACACCTGAATCCGCTTTAAATTTTTCTACAGTTTCAGTCAGTGCTTTTTGGAAATCTGCATTCATGGTGTTTGCAGATTGGTTTGGAGAATCCATAGTCAGAATAACAATGCCATCCGCATTTTTTTCATATTGAATTGCGCTCATTCTTATTCTCCTTATACCAACTCAATAATGGTCGCAATACCCATGCCACCACCTACACACAATGTCGCTAAACCACGTTTTTTGCCTTGACGCTCAAGCTCATCAAGTAAAGTACCTAAAATCATGGCACCTGTTGCACCCAATGGATGACCCATGGCAATCGAGCCACCATTTACATTGACTTTTTCCACAGGAACATTTAATTCGTTAATGAAACGCATCACCACAGATGCAAATGCTTCATTGACTTCAAACAAGTCAATATCATCAATCGTTAAGCCTGCTTTAGCTAAAGCTTTACGTGCAGCAGGTGCAGGACCTGTCAACATGATTGTAGGGTCTGTTCCTACAAGTGCTGTTGCTAAAACTTTGGCACGTGGTTTTAAACCTTGTTCTTTGACTGCTTTTTCTGAAGCAAGCAGTACCACCGCAGCACCATCCACAATACCTGATGAGTTCCCTGCATGATGCACGTGATTGATCTTTTGCGCTTCAGGATATTGTTGAAGAGCAACCGCATCAAAGCCCATACCACCCATCATTTCAAAGCTTGGGTTTAATTTTGCCAAGCCTTCAGCAGTTGTCGTTGGTTTAATAAATTCATCTTTATCTAAGATCACGACGCCCGCTTTGTCTTTTACAGCCACGATGGATTTATCAAAATGACCTGCCGCTTGTGCAGCTGCCGCTTTACGCTGTGAGTTTGCCGCAAACTCATCCACATCGGAACGGCTATAGCCGTCTAAAGTCGCGATAAGATCTGCGCCAATACCTTGTGGGACAAAGTTTGATTTTAAATTAGTTTCAGGATCAAGCGCCCAAGGTCCGCCATCTGAACCCATCGGGATACGTGACATGGACTCTACACCACCTGCAACCACGACATCTTCCCAACCTGAACGGACTTTTTGCGCAGCCATATTTACAGCTTCAAGACCTGATGCACAGAAACGGTTGATTTGCACACCTGCAACATCATTGTCCCAACCTGCGGCAATTGCAGCAGTTTTGGCAATATCCCCACCTTGGTCTGCAATCGGTGTCACACAGCCCAGTACGATGTCGTCTACTTTAGAGGTATCAAGATTGTGACGATCTTTTAATTCATTGAGTAATGTGGTGAGTAAGGTAATCGGTTTGACACTGTACAGTGAACCATCTTTCTTTCCTTTTCCGCGTGGTGTGCGAATGGCATCAATGATGTAAGCCTCGCTCATAGCTGTTCCTTCTTATGACTTCTAAAATTGTTATGTGACTTTGAGTGTACTTTATAAAGTGTAGAGTTCAATGACGAGAACGAAACAGTTCAATGATATTTTTTGTCAATGCATCATGGGACCCAATTTTTAATTTTTACAACAAATCATTAACTTATAAAATTATTTTAAAATAATATTTGGTAGAAATAGCAAATCAGCCACTTTTTTACACTATAGCGTTCAATTTAGATCATCTTAAGCATCACAGTTTTAATTGCATTGCACAACGTGTCTCAGCGTTAAAACCGAATTTCACTTCATTCTCCAAAGTTTGTTTTAAATAATCTGGCTGTTCAAAGCTTTCGAGAATGATAAAACCTAATTTCTCATAAAATGGGCGATTCCAAATCACGTTTATAAAAGTCGTTAAGGTTACGGTTTTGAAATTTTCTGTTATCGCAACAGTAATTGCATGCTCAATCAGTTTTCGTCCAATGCCCTGCCTTTGCAAATCTGACCTCACATCAAATTCAATAATATAAAAGTCTTGATCTTGCTTTTCGGCATATAAAAAGCCCACCACTTGATCTTGCTCATTTACAACAGAAAAAGCATGCGCATCTGTAATCAGTTCATGATGAATTTCAGCCGATAATACGGGGGCATCAACCAACCAAGCCAAGTTTGGAACACTTAAAAATGCTTTCGTTGCTGATTTTTCCACTTCAATAAGTTGTGAAATATCCGATAGCTCAGTTGCTCTTATCAAGTATGACATTTGCAATAAACTCTTTTAAATTTAATCACTTTAAGTAATAACATTTGACCCAAATTATAAATATTTATATTCAAACTTCACTCATTATAAATCAAGATGATAAAACTGATTAAATGCAGAATCTTCATAATCCGAAAATGTATCTCCTTTACGAAAGCCAAACTGTTTATACAGCGTCAAAGCTGGTGTAAAAGATTCATGCGTCCCTGTTTCTAAACTGAGTTTTTGATATTCTCGCTGACGAGCAATCAATAACAAATACTTCAAAATTTCTGTTGCTGCACCTTTACGTAAATGTTTTGGATGAGTACGCATTGATTTCAATTCAGCATGCGTAGCTGAAAGTTCTTGAATCGCACCACACGCTAAAAGCTCTCCATCATCCCAAGCAGTATAAAAACTGATATCTGGTTTTTGTAACCGAGATAAATCAAGTGCAAAACTATTTTCTAATGGGCTGTTTTCATGCATACCATTCAGATGAATTCTTAATAAATCTTGGACTTGAGTATCGTTAAAATCACCGAGTTTAATGAGCATATATTTATCCTTATTTCTTATTTAAATTGATTGTATATAGCTTTGAAATTTACTCTACTTTTAAATCAAAGAGCAGAAGAAAAATGAACCAATAATAAAAACTCAACAATTCGTAAAATAGGATTTTTAAAACTCAAATACCCTTTTCGATTTTCATAAAAGAAGCCCAAGACAAACTTGAGCTTCTATTTACTATCAATATTTATGCATTCACATGATTAATTACAGATAACCATGTAATTGACGATAAAGACCTGGAGTCACACCAGTCCACTTTTTAAATGCACGGTGGAAAGTACTGGTTTCACTAAAACCGACTTGCTGTGCAACATCTTCCAAAGTTAAATCAGGATTTAACAATAAGTGAATGGCTGCATCACGGCGTAAAGCATCTTTAACACCTTGATAGCTCTTGCCTTCTGCAGCTAAACGACGACGCAAGGTCTGTGGTGATAAATACAGCATTGAAGCCACATCGTTCAAAGTTGGCATTTCCTCACCAATTTGACTCTTCAAAACTTCACGAATACGCGAAGTTAAAGAGTTGGTGTTTTTGAATTTCACCAACAATTGTGCAGGCGCAGCTTTTAAGAATTCTTCTAGGCTAGCTTCATCTTGACGAATCGGTAAATCTAAATAATCTGCTGCAAAAGTAATTTCTGTACGTGGCATGTCAAATTGCATTACAGGTGCAAAGAACAATGCATCATATTCATCTGCGTGATTCGGACGCGGATAACCAAAGTGAACACGCTCCAAAGGAATACGGCGCTCGATGAGCCACGATGCCAAGCCATGCCAAATCATCAACATACTTTCTGTGATGAAGTGGTCTGGGTCCATGGTTTTTGGAATAAGTGGAACAAGACGTGCTTCATGCTTATCACGTTCCACCGCAACAGACCATTCATCACCGAATAATTTATAGAATTGTGAAGATAATTCTAAAGCTTCACCTAAAGTCTTCGCGTGAATAATCAGTTGACACATGATGGCAAAAGAACCCAAACGACGTGGTTGAATATCAAATCCAACATGCTCATCCTGAGTCACCATCCACAACATTTTCACAAAGCGAGTATATTGCTCTGGCGAAATACGTGCTTTAGGTTGACGAAGCAACTCCGCTTCTATGCCCACATGTGACAGTAAAGTGTCTACATCCATGCCTAGGCGCTTAACACCGGTTAAGGCTGCATTCACAAAATGGATACTAATCGTATCACGACTCATGGTTAATCCTTCAGTCTCTCTGATGTTCACTAACAATTGACCTAAATGACGCTAAAAAATATTTGATTGGCGATTTACAACAGTGTAAATTGCCGAATCACATCATAAATTGCCGAAATGATCAAGGTAAATGGCTGAACATGACATTGTTTTGTTAATTTTATATTTCTAATATAGGTATAAAATCAACACTATATTGGTAAAAACAATTATGACAGCAGCTTTAAAGGGATTGAAAGTTCTCGATTTTTCAACTTTGTTACCTGGCCCATTTGCAACTTTATATCTTGCAGACTTAGGTGCAGAAGTGATCCATATCGAATCACCAACTCGTCCAGATCTGGTTCGCCTCTTCCCTCCTTATGCCAATGGACAAGCCACATCGCATAGTTATCTGAATCGCAATAAGCAATCAGTCACTTTGGATTTGAAAGACCCTGCCAGTGTTGAATTGGTAAAACAAAAAATTTCCGAGTTCGATATCGTCGTTGAACAATTTCGTCCAGGAGTAATGCAACGATTAGGCCTAGATTATCAAACTTTGGCTGAAATTAATCCTCGTTTGATCTATTGTTCAATCACAGGTTATGGACAAACAGGTTCGTATAAAGATAAAGCTGGGCATGATATTAACTATATTTCTTTGTCTGGTGTTGCAGGTCATAGCGGTCGCCAAGACAGTGGCCCACCACCGATGGGAATCCAAGTTGCAGATGTTGCAGGTGGTTCTTTACATGCAGTGATCGGTATTCTTTCAGCGGTTGTAGAGCGTCAACAAAGTAATCTTGGGCAATATATTGATATTTCCATGACCGATTGCGTGGTTGGGTTAAATAATATGGCAGCTGCAGCAAGTTTGGCTGGTGGTCAACATCAACGTCGGGAATCAGAACAACTCAATGGCGGCACATTTTATGACTATTATGAAACAGCAGATGGTCGCTATTTGTCGATTGGGAGTTTAGAGCCTCAGTTTATGACAGGTCTCGCAACAGCACTAGAATTGCCTATTTTAATGGCAAAAGGCGCTTCTTTTGATCCTGAAGATCGAAAAGAAGTGAAACAAGCACTGCGTGAAAAAATTAAAACCCGAAATTTTGAAGATTGGAATCAACTCTTTGCGCAACTCGATGTGTGTGTAGAACCTGTTTTAAACTTAGAAGAAGCTTTAGATTCAAACATTGCCAAAGAACGCCAATGGGTAGTGAATGTACCTTTAAAAGAAAATTCTGAGCAAACTGAACCTCAATTGGCTTGCCCAATCAAATTCTCACGCTCACAAATGCAATATCAATACATTGGACAACAACTTGGTGAAGGATCATGGTGAAATATAAATTCAAAAATAAAATCATGATTTTTGTGTGAATCTTACTTACAAATTGGTTGTTTTATTTACAATTTATATAATCTGTAATCATAAAAAGCGATGTAGTCTACCTAAAAGATTATGTCGTTTTTTTAATTTTAGATATTTCCCAACCATAAATATCAGCTCATAAGCCTACCTTAAGCCAAGTTAAAATCTTTTACAAAATAATAAATTCATCAACAAAATCAAATAAAAAGTTAAATTACCTCGATTAATTATTATCTAAAAATTACAAGCAAAAATATCACAATATGATAAAAATATTGCAAATATACAAAATAACTGTAAATATTATTATAATTTTATACAAATATGAGAGTACTATATACTTTAAGTTACAAAGTGTTATTAAGGTCACCAAATATGAATAAATCTAAAGATCATTTTTTTTGGGCGACAAGCCTTCTCTCTCTATGTTGTACTTTTCAAGCCGTTCATGCTGCTGAAGCATTTGATGTTGAAAGTCCATGGATGTTTGGTGATTGGAATGGCAAGCGTACCGAACTTCAACAAAAAGGTTATGATTTCAGTTTTGGCTATACAGGTGAACTCGCCAATCTACTCGATGCAAATCATCACTCTAGCCATGGCACAGAATATGCTGATCAATTTGCGATAGGTGCACATGTCGATTTAGACAAAGTCTTAGGCTGGAAAGATACCGAAGCTCAATTCACCATCACTGAACGTAATGGTCGTTCACTTTCACAAACTTCTGATGCTCTAGCAGGACATTTAAGCTCAAGCCAAGAAGTCTGGGGGCGTGGTCAAACGTGGCGTTTAACTGATTTTTGGATCAAGAAAAAATTCTTTGATCAAAAACTAGATGTGAAAATCGGGCGTTTTGGCGAAGGTGAAGACTTCAATACTTTTGATTGTGATTTCCAAAATCTTGCACTCTGTGGTTCACAAGTCGGCAACTGGGTGGGTGATCAATGGTATAACTGGCCAGTCAGCCAATGGGCAACCCGTGTCAAATACAACCTCCAACCAGACTTATATACACAAGTTGGGGTTTATGAATATAACCCTGAAAATCTTGAACGTGGTAAAGGCTTTAATTTAAGTACTGATGGTTCAAAAGGTGCAATCATTCCTGCTGAAATCGTATGGCAACCCAAACTCAGCCCAGCTCGATTATCTGGTGAGTATCGCTTAGGCTATTACTACAGTACAGCAGATGCGACCACCATCAAAAACTCATACAAAACTGATCATAAACAAGGTGCTTGGGTTGTAGCGAAACAACAACTCACTGCACACAATGGTGATGCAAATCGTGGCTTAACAGGTTTCATCAACTTAACATTCCATGATTCAGACACCAATACTGTCGACAATATGCAAAATATTGGCTTGGTTTATAAAGGTCCTTTCGACGCTCGTCCAAAAGATGATATCGCAATTGGTTTTTCTCGTATCAGCATCAACGACGATGTCAATAACATTGAAACTCGTCAACAAAATGAAGAATACAACACTGAAATTTACTACGGTGTTCATGCAACCAATTGGTTAACTGTGCGCCCAAATATTCAATATATCCGCCATGTTGGCGCATATAAAGATGGTGAAAATGCGTGGGTTGGCGGGATCAAACTGCAAACCGCATTCTAGTTTATAGATAATAAATATTTTGGTGTGAAGTTGCATGCTGTGATCTATACCAAGATATTTAAAATCTAAAAATTCAAAAACTGTGCTTAATCAATCCTGTGAAGGATGAATCAAGCTTTCAATTATTAATCAGATATATAGGTGGTCTATTATGCAAACTCCATCTTCAGGGCTGAGAACATTTACTGTTGCGATTGCAATCGTATTTGGACTGGTTCTATTGATCGGTGGGATATATCTTGCAGTGCTTGGTGGGTCTTGGTATTACATCATTGCAGGTTTACTATTCTTAATTACCGCAATTTTATTACGCAAATTAAAAAGTTCCGCATTATGGGTCTATGCCATTTTGGTATTAGGTACTGTGGTATGGGGCTTATGGGAAGTTGGTTCTGACTTCTTCGCCCTTGCCCCACGCTTAGATATTTTAGGCGTATTTGGTTTATGGTTACTTATCCCTGCAATTACCCGTGGCTTTGTGAATAGTAAAGGTGCAAAAGTTGCCTTAACAGGTTCTTTGGCAATCACGATTGCTGTGATGATCTATTCGATTTTCAATGACCCTCAAGAAATTCGTGGGACATTGAGCAGTCAGCAACCAGCAACAGCACAAGCAATTGCAGGCGTTGCAGAGGGTGACTGGCCTGCTTATGGTCGTACTCAATCAGGTTTACGTTATTCTCCACTTGCTCAGATCAACTCAGAGAATGTCAAAGATTTAAAAGTTGCTTGGACATATAACACGGGTGATTTCAAAACTGACAATGACTCAGGTGAAACCACCAATCAGGTAACGCCAATTAAAGTCGGTGACAATATGTACATTTGTACAACTCACCAAAAATTGGTTGCTTTAGATCCAACAACAGGTAAAGCAAAATGGACATTTGATCCGAAGTTAAAAGCGGATAATACCTTCCAGCACTTAACTTGTCGTGGTGTATCGTATTTTGATGCGAACAATACTGTTGGTTTTGAAGCAAGTTTAGCTACGAAAAAATCTACTTCTGAACAATGTCCACAGAAAGTGATTTTACCTGTCAATGATGGTCGTTTAGTCGCGATCAATGCAACGACGGGTAAACCATGTACTGACTTCGGTCATAATGGTGAAGTGGATTTACAAAAAGATATGCCTTTCCCTTATCCAGGTGGCTATATCCCAACCTCCCCTCCTGTTGTCACAGGTACAACCATTATCATTGCGGGTTCAACCACAGATAACTATTCAACTGAAGAACCATCGGGTGTCATCCGTGGTTATGATGTGAATACTGGCGCATTGTTATGGGTCTTTGATACAGGTGCAGAGGATCCAAATAAAATTCCAGGTCCAGGTCAAAAATATGTCCAAAACTCACCAAATGCTTGGGCGCCTTTAGCATACGATGCAGCACTAGATATCGTGTATGTGCCTACAGGTGTAGGAACACCAGATATTTGGGGAGGTAACCGTACTGAGCTACATGAACGCTATGCAAACTCAATGCTTGCGATCAATGCAACCACGGGTAAATTGGTGTGGAATTTCCAAACGACCCATCATGACTTATGGGATATGGATGTACCATCACAACCAACCCTTGCAGACATTCAGGACAAATCAGGTAAAACAGTGCCTGCAATTTATGTCTTAACCAAAACTGGGAATGCCTTTGTTTTAGATCGTCGTACAGGTGAAGCGATTGTTCCGATCACTGAAAAACCAGTACCACAAACGGTAAAACTTGGTCCACAGACCAAAGGTGAACGTTATTCTCCAACACAGCCATTTTCAGATTTTGATTTAGCGCCAAAAGATAAATTAACCGATAAACAAATGTGGGGCGCAACCATGTTTGACCAGTTAATTTGTCGTGTGTCTTTCCACAAACTCAACTATGACGGTATTTATACACCACCTTCAGAAAATGGAACATTGGTTTTCCCTGGTAACCTAGGTGTGTTTGAATGGGGTGGTATGTCTGTCAACCCAGACCGTCAAATTGCGGTGATGAATCCAATCGGTTTACCATTTGTGACCAAACTAATCCCAGCTGATCCAAACCGTAAACAAACTGCAAAAGGTGCAGGTACAGAAGCAGGCGTGCAACCGATGTATGGTGTTCCATATGGTGTTGAAATCAGTGCATTCCTTTCACCATTTGGCTTGCCTTGTAAACAACCTGCATGGGGTTATGTAGCGGGTGTAGATTTGAAAACCCATGACATCGCTTGGAAACGCCGTATCGGTACCATTCGCGACAGCTTACCAGGTATTCCATTACCTCCATTCAAAATGGGTGTGCCAATGTTGGGCGGTTCAATCTCAACAGCGGGTAACGTGATGTTTGTTGGTGCTACGCAAGACAACTACATCCGTGCGATCAATGTCAGCAATGGTGATGAACTTTGGAAAGGTCGTCTTCCTGCTGGTGGTCAAGCAACCCCAATGACTTATGAATCAAATGGTAAACAGTATGTTGTGATCATGGCGGGTGGTCATGGTTCATTTGGTACCAAAATGGGTGATGCTTTAGTGGCTTATGCACTTCCTGATAAAAAGTAATCTATTGAGATACTAAAGACCAAATATTCCATTTAGATACAAAACAAAAACAGGTCTTCGGACCTGTTTTTTATTACGCTCAATAAAACATTACTTAAAGCTTATATACTTTTCGCTAATCATTTTAAAAATCAAAAGCTTCGGCTTTTCACTTCACCATTAAAATAAAAACAATCTTCAACTCGTATTTTTTGAACAGGTGATAGCGCATCAAAATCAAACCATTCATACTCAGAATGCTCATCACTCAGCTGAATCATCTGCCCTTCTGCCAATATACATCTAAAAATAAATGCATGAGAATTTACAGCGGAATGAAAATACACACCCGATAAATATTCAATTGAAATATCGCAACCAAGCTCTTCTTTACATTCTCGAACCAAAGCCTCATGTATGGTTTCCCCCTGATCCAAACCACCGCCAGGGAGCTCCCAAGCACAATCAGCATAAGTAGCTTTTAACAATAGAACTTGTTGTTGATCATTCAATATCACGGCATGCGAGCTTAAACGATAAAAATCATGGAATCCCATAGCCTCATCTCACAGAACATTCACCTACGAAGAAATATTAACGTGCCAAAAAGCATTTAGAAAAAATTAACCGCAAAGCATAAACAACCGAAATTGCAAATATTGCATAACCGATATGTTCAAACCATATCGGAATCATACAGATAATGACTGCTGAAATTGGATAGAGCCATCGCTTTATACCTGACAAATGGTGAATATCTTGAAGTAACCACAAACTCGAAGCATAGACGATGAGCGAAAATACAATAAAATAACATACAACTTGTGAGGAGACTTCTGCTTGCCCTGCCACGACATTGACCGCAGCAGCCAAACCTGCACCCAAAGCAGCAATACTGACAAAAATCAAGAAATGCCCATAGCCCCACGTAAACGCACGCTTACGACTATTTAAATACTCAGCAACATCATGATCAAAATATGCCCACCACATGGTAAACATCATCAATAAACCACCGATACAGAGAAATATCAGTTCTGTACTCAATAATTGATGGTTGATCGCATCGGATATCGCATTAAAACAACCAATAATCGCCTCACCCAAAACGATAATAGTCAATAAAGCATAACGTTCTGAAATATGATGCGGATGCCACGGCGTCATATTATTTGCTTCAGCAAAAACTGGTACAAAAAGTTCAGCAACAACAAGTAGTAAAAACAAATAGATTGTGAAATTAATCGGTGTAAAATGGAAAAGTAACCAGCCAATTTGTACAAAAATGATTCCATATGCATAACGTAGTGCAGTACCTTTACGTTCAGGATCATTATGAGCAACACGGAACCACTGTGTCACTAAACCGACCCGCATAATGAAATAACCAATAATAATCACATCAAAATCTTGCTGTTGGAATGCTAACGGAATTCCCGCAGCGATCACCAATGAACCAATGATCTGAACAAACGTCACGATTCGATAAAAAGCATCGTCATTATCATATGCAGAAGCGAACCAACTAAAATTCATCCACGCCCACCACAATGCAAAAAACACCATAAAATATAGTGTTAGCCCATGTGACAAATGATTTTCCACTATACTATGATGTAGTTGCTGCCCTGCTGTTGCAATGACAATCACAAAGATCAAATCAAAGAGTAACTCAAGCGATGTCGCAACACGATGATTTTCTTTAGGATCTCGTGGACTAAGCGGTTTTAGCCAACCATATTTTTCTAAGCGTGAATTTGACATTATTGGTGCATTTTTGAGGTTATTTTACTAATTTTTTCAAAAAATCGGCAATCAATCAACAAAAATAAAGCCCTAAATAGGGCTTATCTGATAAAGACAAAAAATTCTCGGTATCAAACCACCAATCTCAATTTTGGCTTATCTTTAAGTACAATTGCTTTACCTGTTGCCATATCGATAGGCATAGAAATATGTTGATGCACAACCAACCATTGCCCTGCTTTCTTTTGTAGACACAATGTCGTTCTACACCAAGGCATTTGTAATTTATCTTTGAGTAAAGCGTTTTCAACTTTTGAATGACAATGCAATACAGCCAAATCATCTGATGCATGAATCTTCATATCACGTCGTACGATTTGCATATGCTCATTGAAATATGGGCTCAATTTTTCCCATTCTTTTTTATATTCATCTACGCCATCAAGTTGTGAGCTAACATCAAACATACTGACATCATCAGCACACTTGCCTACGAGGTTCTCAATCTTTTGACCAATGACAGCGGCATCCCATAATTTAATTTGTGAAATGACTTCATTCGCAATATTTTGATTACCATCGATTTCAACTTTCATAAAAAACACCTCAGTTATTTTTATTTGTGATGAATTTAACACTTTATGTGTTTTTAGTTAAATAATTAAATGTTATTTTTTAGTAATAAAATCATCAACTTTATTTACTTATTCGAATCACAAGAATATTTGTTTAAATCATAGAACAAAAGATATAATAACATTATTTTTTTCAATTAGTTACAACCAGCAAAAGGATATTAATAATGATAAAAGTGAAATATAAGCTTATATATTCATAATTATTATTTAGATAGTTTTAACAAATAGTCAAAAACTAGTCTTAATTTATTTTTATTATTCAGATCAACTTCAAAAAATTTTGAAAACTTATCTTAAGATCCCTCCAAAAATTTACTTTTGATTACATTTCATACCAAAAGCCATAATCATTACGTAGTTATTTCTGTTCTAAATCAAAAAAGGCATACGCCAAGTGCATGCCTTTTTTGATTCAAGATCAAGACTCAACAGTTAAGTCTTTAATTTTATCTGAGGGTCCATTTTTCTTTACAGATTCAATACCATTGTCACGTGCTGCATCACCTGAGTAAAATTGACTAGTGCCAATGATTTGATGATTCGCAGCTTTCAAATTAAAGTAAGGTTTTCCATTCTTCGCTTCTAAGCGATCATAACGTGCATCATCTGGGCTGTTTTTCTGTATTGATGCTATACCATTTTGTGCAGAAGCTTTTGCTTTGTATAACTCACTGGTCAGAATCACTTCTCCATTTCCAGCTTTTAACACAAATCGATATTGACCGTCTTTTGCTTGACTAATTTCATACCATCCTGACATGGCTCACCTCTTGATTATTTTCAGTTTATTGTATTACACAGCGTTGAATGCATAAAAATTACGCTATTGATATGAAATATAAATGACTTTGTCTTTTTTAAAAAGACTATTTTGTTATAACTTTATGGTTAATGTAACTGTATGTATTCACGTCACACTATATTTATAATAATTAATTTTCAATAAGATAAAACGAGACAACGCGCAACACATGTAAAAAAATATAGAGCTATCTTCTTCCCACAAGTTGAGGATATTTAATATTTAACAATCGCTCGACTTCAGCATCATTGCCGTGTAAAAAACGCTCGATACCTGTACGAAAAACATCAAAAGGAGTCTGCTCATTGTCAAAACTAGGCATGACTTCTGACTTAAATAACCCAAATAAATGTGATTTCGGCTGCTTTTGATAGATCTCAGCATGACAAATAAAATTATAATCATTCGGTGTATAGGTCACAAAAAGTCCACCTATTTTCCGCTCTGAATGAATATGTTGGATTTCGAAATAGGGAAATGTACCATGGTTCTCTTCCATAAAGCCCCAAGTTGCTTGTTGTATCCAATTGATTTGATCAAAGCTATTGAGAATATGCACTGCGGAACTACTCTCAAAGTCCAACAAACTTATTTCTAATTCTTTAAATAATTCAATCTTAATCTTATAACCCATATCACAGACCTTTTTATTTAAATTTGCGTTCCAATCGAGCTGTTCTAATTCTTTATGAGACTTTAATAGAATTATTACACAAAAAACGCAATAAAATTAAATAAAAAGCGATAAAATGATAAAATTCTTACACTGACAGAATAAGCAACAAGCTCATTAAAGCGTGCTTTTTTTGATACACAAACAAATCATCATCGACGATCGCTATCTCATTATTCTTTTTATAAAATATAAATCACGAAATTTTATTTTCACACCAAATCAATGAATCTGGCTATAAATATCGATAACCTATCGTTTCCACAGCCTTTTTCACTGTTTCTGTTTCATCTACAGGATGCAGCATAAATACATAACTGTCAGAATCCATATCCACAAAACCAATCTTTAGACCCTGTTTCAACACGACCTGATGATACTGCTCAAAAACACCATCCTCTGAAACCACAGCATCGTCACCCAATAGCGCAAGATCAGGCAATGTTAATTCCAGTTGCCAGTTATCCTTGAGCATACTTCGTAAATGCCACTCCAGATCTGTCACTTCCTGCTTCCAGTCCATAGACACAAATAAACGGATATTTTCCTGCCATAAATCATCCATCAACTGCCCGATACTGCTGAAAAAATCATCATCTGTATTTTTCATCTGATGAATATAATCAAGTGCAACACTTTTACGGGGATGCTGTTTCAGACAGATTTCAGCCAGTTGTGCATACGCCTGTTTCAGATGTTCATCCAGTTCAGGATACTCTTCAGAACATTCTTCAGAATCTGCCCCAAGCTCTGACTGTTCATGCAAAGGACGACCAGCAAACTCAATGGCGGTTTTTTCCTTTAAAGCACTCAGGCTGTTTTTAATTTTATGAATGATTTTCGGATCAGTCACTTCTTCATGTAAATCAGGAATCTGAAACCATTGCACACCTTGACCTGCCTGACACTGACGAAGTTCAAGCTGATCACCCAGTTTCGCAATAAAGTAAAGCAGTGTAGGAAAATTAGCATCATCCACATCATAAAAAATCAGTGAAACAGGCAGAAAAAAACTGCCTTCCTGCGTGGTATAGGGAATACCATCCTTAGAAAGTTGCACATAGCGAAAGCAGGCGTTGTCTTTCCCAAACAGTCGCTTAAAAAAACCTGATTCAGGTGTGGAAAACTCATAAAGTCGATGTTCAGCCTGAGTGAAAATTTCATCAAACTCAGATGAACTCAAAATCTTCTGATCCAGCACCTGCCCTGCAAGCTGTTCAGATTTATAATAAATTCTGGGCATTTCAGCTAACTTCTGTTCTTTTAACAGCCAAGTTACACAGAAATATCAGGAATATCCATCCATAAACTGTGTGGAAAATGTTTAACCAAATAAGTTTTTAAATATTCCGCAGTATCTTTGGAAATCAGTTCATCCTGAGATTGATCTTTTAAGTTATAAGCCAATGCATAAAGTTCCAAACCACGACTTTTCAATGCTTCCAGACTCAAGATCGTATGGTTAATACTGCCCAAACGCCCTGAAGTCACGAGAATCACAGGCAATTTTTTCTCAGCTACATAATCAATTGTAAGTAGTTCTGTGGTTAACGGCACCATCAAACCGCCTGCACCTTCGAGTAATACGACCTCATATTTTTCAACAAGTTGAGCAGTCGCATTTTCTATTTTTTGAAAATCAATCTCACGACCATCGATTTTGGTTGCCAGATGTGGCGATGCAGGATAGCTAAAAATCTCAGGCATGGTCAGCTTGCTTTCATCTTCAGGAAACCAACCCATGCCCATAATTTCACGGTGCTGTTCAATGTCTTCTGAAATATCTACATTACCCGTTTGGATCAGCTTTTGCGTGATGGTTTTCTTACCTTGTTCGTTCCATAACTTTGCCAGATAGCCTGTGGTGTAGGTTTTGCCAATGCCTGTGTCGATTCCACTGATAAAGTAAACTGAACCTGTCATGGCATTCTCCGCGCGATACAATAAATCGGATGATAGGACAAAGGATATGACGCTTTACCCAATTCATCCTGTGTTAAAAACTGCTGATAATTCAAATAAAAATCCTGCAAACTTTGCTTTGTCCAACGGAAGTTGGAAGCTGTAGCCGTCACACCTGTGGCTTTTAAATGTTGCAAAATTTGCTTTGGATGTTCGAAATTTAAAGCTTCAATCTGTTCGGAAATATGCAGAATTTCAAAACCATTTTTTAGTAGCTTTTCCTGAATATTTTCAAGGCTTAAATAATCTAAACCCTGCCCTGTTAACGTCTTAATTTCCTGTAAATTCTGCTGACCAAACGTCGAAAAACACAACAAGGCTTGAGGATTTAAACTGTGTCGTGCTTTGGCGAATACAGCCTCTAAATCCCCCATCCATTGCAGAACAGAACTTGATGCAATCAGGTCGTTATTTTGAGGAAAATTCAACTGTTCAATATCACCTATCAGGAACTCAATCTTTTGCTGAGTTTGAATCGCTTGAATCCGATCTGACTGAAAATGTTGCTGAACTTCGGAATAGAGATCATTCAAAATCAGATGCTTGATCTGCAAATTTTCAATGAGTAGATGACTTAAATTGCCTGAACCACAACCCATTTCAAAAACTTGATTAAACTGCTTAGGACAATATTGTGCTATTAAATCAAATAATTGCTGTGCAATTTTACGTTGCACAATGGCATGTTCAGGATAGCTTTGCCCTGCTTGTGCAAAGCGCAACGCCACTTGCGTTTTATCAATATGTTGTGGATTTTTCATTGCAATATTCATCATCAATTCACAACAACGTCACAAGTTGCTCAAGCTCAGATTGCTTGATTTGTGCAGTGAGCGAAATGCGTAATCGTGAACTGTTTTGTGGCACTGTCGGTGGACGCACAGGCATGATGTAAAAGCCTGCATCCTGCAATGCTTTGGCTTTTGCCACTGTTTTTGTAGATTCACCGATAATTACAGGCACAATATGCGAACTTGAAGGACAGTCAAAACCTTGATTTTTCACTGCATCTTGTAGATATGTGCTGAGCTGTTGTAAATGCTGACGTTGCAAATTTAAATTCAGTACTTTCTGAAATATAAAATTAGTCCACGCCATACAGATCGGTGGTTGTGCTGTACTGAAGATCAATGGACGCATCGCATTGATCAAATAATCCCGAATAATTGCATGACAAATCAAATATCCACCGACTGAGGCAATGGCTTTACCAAATGTCCCGACCAAGAGGTCAATATCATCCATCACGCCATATTGTTCCGCACACCCCAAACCTAGCTCGCCTCGTACACCAATCGCATGCGCTTCATCGACATAGAGCATCACTTTAGAAAATTGCTTTTTGATCCGAACCAGTTCAGCCAAATCCGTTTCATCACCATCCATACTGAAAATAGATTCAGTCACTACAATGATTCGATCATAAGCTTCATCATCATGATATTTCTGTAAAAGTTGAGTGAGATGAGCTAAATCATTATGGCGATAACGCACATATTTCGCAGTCGATAAGCGAATGCCATCAATCATACTTGCGTGAATCAGTTTGTCGGCAAGAATCAAAGTTTTACTGTCTGCAAGTGCAGGTAAAATCCCGATATTCATGTGATAGCCACTGTTAAATAACAGTGCAGCACGACCATGAAAAGCCTGACTTAAACTCGCTTCAAGCTGTTCATATTCAGGAAAGTTTCCTGTGAGTAAACGAGAAGAAGTCGAACTCATCCAGCGTTGATTGTTCGGTGTTTCATCAAAGAACTGTTCACGTAATTGCAGATCAGCATTCAGCCCCAAATAGTCATTCGATGCGAGATTCAACATGCGTCGATCATTGATTTGAATATAACGATCATGCTGAATATTGGTGGTGAATTGACGGAAATTGCCCTGTTGCTTCAATTGATCAAGTTGTGCTGAAAAATGCTCCAGTAAATGACTCACGATGCATTCTCCATATCGCTTTTCATATTTTTAACGACGTCAACCAGTTGTTCTAACAGTGTTTTCAATTCATTTTCAGAAATAATATAAGGTGGCATCACATAGACCAGTTTGCCAAATGGACGAATCCAAATCCCACGGCGCACAAACTCTTGTTGCAGGGTTTTCATATCGACGTTAAAGGTCAATTCCACCACGCCAATCGCACCTAGAACACGCACATCTTTGACAAAATCAAGCTGTGCCAAAGGCTGTAAATGACTTGATAATTGCTGTTCAATGCGCTGAATATTCGCTTGCCAATCCTGTGAAATGAGCAATTCTGTACTTCGTACCGCCACCGCACATGCCAATGGATTTGCCATAAAAGTTGGACCATGCATAAACACGCCTGCTTCGCCCTGACTGATGGTTTCAGCCACTTTTTTTGTGGTCAGCGTCGCTGATAAAGTCATATAACCGCCTGTCAAACCTTTGCCGATGCACATAATGTCAGGCTCTACACCTGCCCATTCCCATGCAAAAAGCTTGCCTGTACGTCCAAAACCTGTGGCGATTTCATCGAAAATCAGCAGAATATTGTATTTTTCACAGAGCAATTTGGCTTGGCGTAAATATTCAGGATGATAAAAACGCATCCCCCCTGCACCTTGTACAATTGGTTCAAGGATTAAGGCAGCTATAGTTTCATGCTTTTCGGATAAAGTTTTTTCGAGTTCAGCAATGTCAGATGGATTCCATTCCTCATCAAAAGCCGTTTGTGGTGCAGGTACAAAAATTCGATTGGGCAAACTTGAACCAAAAATCTGATGCATACCTGTGACAGGATCACAGACCGACATCGCATTCCATGTATCACCATGATAGCCTGAGCGCGGTGTAACAAAGTTGGTCTTAGCAATTTTGCCTTGCGCAGACCAAAACTGAACTGCCATTTTCAACGCCACTTCTACAGCAACAGAACCTGAATCGGCATAGAAAATTTTATCCAAACTCGGTGGAGTAATTTTGAGTAGTAATTTTCCAAGTTGAATCGCAGGATCATGGGTAAAGCCACCAAACATGATGTGCGACATATTCTGTAATTGATCTGTCACAGCTTTATTCAGTTCAGGGTGGTTATAACCATGTATCGCACACCACCATGAGGACATGCCATCAATCAACTGCCGACCATCTTCAAGTTCAATAATCGCACCGTGTGCCCTTTTCACTTTAAACGTCGGTAGCGGGTTGGTCATAGACGTATAAGGATGCCAAATATGTTGTTGATCAAATGCCTGATCACCGAGTTGATCATTCAACGAATCATCTAACGTTTGGCTTGATTCAGTATTTGAATCGGTCATCCTTAACTCCATGTAACATTTATCACAATAAATCTATTTTACAGATGTTAAACCTGCATGAATGATAAATAAATTGCGAGATGCACCACTTATCAGGATGTTTGCTTTATTTTTTGTAAATATTGGCAGATTTTGTCAGTGATTAGCTCAACTTGGAAAACAGGCAAACTATGTGAGCCACTGATTAGCTCAGCCTGCAAAAACTTTGCATCTAATTTCTGAAGATTATCCAAGACTTTGTAACTAACTAAGTAATCCTGCTTTCCAAAGAGATGGTACTGATGACCTGCGTAGCTTTTTAAAATATCAACAAGATTTAAACCCTCTAACAGGTTTAGTCCATCCTGTAACAGTTCTATTTTCTGCGCCTGAATCAAACTTTGCAACTTTACAAAATCTGCTTTAGTACTTTCCACACCCTGGCAGACCATATAGCCAAATTTCTTTAAGGTCTCAATTGCATCAGTTTCAAAGGATTGTTTAAAACTTTGGAATGTCATTTGTGGCATTGCAGTTTGCCACGCATCATTGGCAACAAAACAGGGATTGGATGCTAATGTAATCAGCACTTTTTGTTGCTGATATTGCTTGGAAATTTGATAAACCAATAAAGTGGCAAGTTGTCCACCCAAAGACCATCCGATAATCACATCATAATCTTTGGCATTTTCAGTTTGGCGTTGCAATTCTGCATTATCCAAAGCATTGAAAATATTGATCAGTTCAACTGCATGCCCCTTATTTTCTAAAGCCTGTTTAAATGATGCCAACAGTTTTGTACCACCGCCCCAACCTGTGATGAGTAAAATTTTTTGGTTCAAAGTAAACTCGAAAATATTCTAAAATTAGAAATAGTATAAAACCTAAGAATTATCCAAATCTACCAGCAACGTTGCTTTATAACCCTTTTCCCAATTTTGCTTAAACTGTTTATGCATCGCATCTATTGGAAACTGACTTTCACGTCCGACTTGTTGCGCTTTGGCAATGTCTTCCACTCGCATATAAGCAATCAAATAATCCTGTCCATCAAGCGCCACATGAAACCATGATTCAACAAAAACACCTTCAGCTTTTAAAGTTTCAATCGCCTCAGCTTTTCGTGCATTCAATTCAGTCTGCCATGCTTCAACATTCTGCATTGAATTAGCTTTTAATTTAATCAGCACTGCACCGACATCCATTGTTTTTCTCATTGTATTTATTGAAAATGTGAGAATAGATCATAAATTTATTTCGCATAAATACCAACACTTCTCATCGCGCATACAATCTAAAATTTGCTATGATCAAAACAGCTTAAATGTAGGAAAAATCTGTAATGAAATTCGTTAAACTCGTAAGTATGAGCCTACTTTCCATTTCTACATTAGGCATGTTTAATTTCGCTCAAGCTGAAAGCTCAATTTTTTCCAAAGTCGATGCTGATCAAAAACAATGGGTGGGCAAACCAGCACCTAGTTTTAAATTACAAGATCAAAATGCAAAATGGCATGAACTCAGCCAATATAAAGGCAAATGGGTCGTACTCTATTTTTATCCAAAAGATAACTCACCAGGTTGTACCCAAGAAGCCAATCAATTTAAAACGCTTTACCCACAATTTATTAAAAATAATGCCGTGGTTTTAGGCGTAAGTTTAGATGATGTCGAGTCACATCAAAAATTCTCTGAAAAATTAGGTTTAAACTTTCCAATCCTTGCTGACAATGATCATCAACTTGCAAGTCAATTGGGGATTATTCGAAATCTTGGTATTACAAAAATCGCTAAACGGGAAACCTTTCTGATTGATCCACAAGGCATTGTGACCTATCACTATAGCAGTGTGAATACACAAACCCATGCAGGGCAAGTTTTAGCAGATATTCAAAAGTTTTCTAAAAAGTAGCCCATAAAAAAGCCTTTAGACATTTACCTAAAGGCTTTTATTCCACCTGATCCCAACCTTCTCCTCAAGGAGAAGGAATGAACAAAGTAATCTTACATTTGCGATTGAATATAGTTTGGTAGACCAATCAACTCAATCAAACGCATTTGTTTTTCTAACCAATACGTATGATCTTCTTCAGTATCCGACATTTGCTGACGAAGCATATCACGCGTGACATAATCACCTTTTTCTTCACACAGCTTCACGCCTTGCGCTAACTTTTCACGTACATGATATTCAAGTGCCAAGTCTGCTTTTAAGCAAGTCACCACATCTGTACCCACTTCGATGTCATCACGATCCATATTTGGTGTTCCCTCAAGGAACAAGACACGGCGAATCAAAGCATCAGCATGTGCACCTTCTTCTTGGCTTTCATGGTCGATACGTTCGAAAATTTTGCTTAAACCCCAATCTTCGTACATACGAGAATGGATAAGATATTGATCACGAGCAGCCAGTTCACCACCGATCAACATGTTTAGATAGTCTACAACTTCTGGATTGCCACGCATTTCAAAAACTCCATACCCTTTTGCGATATTATGGACAAATTTAGTTTGGATTGCAAAATTTAATATGTGTAAGTTTATGATTTTTATAAACATAAAATGAGAAACATACGCATTTACAGTCACATTCATAAATTTTTCAGATAAAAAATAAGCCCTTGCAAGGTTTAACTCACATTGCAAAGGCTTATTTATGTATAAATCTGCGACTGCTTAATTTTGTAACCATTACTAATGGTTCTTATTTCAAACAAGATACATGCAAATTATGGCTCAATTTTCGCATTTGACCAAATTGATCCAAGCTCGGCATGCTGTTGTCTGGTCCGTGCTTGTTGGTAAAAGCGTAGAAAAGCCAGAGCGAATAAAATGGCAATAAGATCAATCCACCACAAACTTCCATGTGAAGCCCATAAACCAATATTAGGTATTAACAATGCAATGATCGAAGTCAAAGGCAATAAAAACAACAGGATTGCAGTCATTAATAATAAATGTGGCAATGCCGTCGCCGCACCTCGAACAAATGCATAAATCACAGCAAAGACAAAGATGGTGTAATAGCTATACATCAACACCTGATTCATACTATTTAAGTTCGGCTGAACTACAAAGCTCCATTTTCCGAGCAACATTCCACCTGCAATTGCACCAACACAGCCGATACACGAACCCACAGTCAATGCAGCGATAAAACGTACATCTTTACGTTGTTGCGGTGGAGCTAAGTTTGGGTTCTTTAGCCGTTTATGCCGTGATTCAATCCATAAAATATTACCTGAGTAAAACAAGAAAGCCCCACCAATCCCCAAGATCACATAGAGCCAACGGGTAATATTTCCACCATAATTACCAAAATGCAGACTGAACATCGAGCGGATAACTTTGTCCATTGCACTGCTATGGGTATTTAAATTATTGGTATTATAAGCTTGAGTTTGATAGGGGTTGAACATCATCACATCAAAACTTTCCCCACGCAGCATTTGATCTGGACTATACACACTGGCACGTGCAGAGGCATTCGCTGGCTTGTCGAGATTATTAAAACTAATTGAAGAGATTTGATAACCTTGCGCCTGCTCGCCTATATGTTGTAAAACTTTTTCAACATCCAACTTCGGTGCGGGATCTACAATTTTGACTGCGGCAGGTCGTTCAAACAGTGGCTTGTTTTTACTGACCAAAGTCCCCATCGCATCATAAAATAAGTCATGAAATGCAAATACGATGACTGAAACACTGATCAAGATATGAAATGGCAAACTGGTGATGCCGACAACATTGTGTGCATCGAGCCAAAAACGTTTTTTGTTTTTGCCCTTTCTGATCGCAAAATAATCTTTCACCAATGTAGGTAACAAGACAATCAAGCCCGTCATGATGGCTAAAAAGTACAATACCGCCACAATACCCATCGCATAAACGCCCAATGCATGATGTCCCAACATGCCTGGAATCCCTGCTGTTTCATGTAGTTGTTCGATGAGCCAGCCGAGTTTGGAGAGATTCTCCTGCTCAACCTTTAAAGTACCATCTGCATTTAAGGTCGCAAGCATGGCATTTTGATGGGTATCAAAATCATGATCATCTTGCCCTTTCTTCTCAGGTGCTTTCCATTGGATGGGTGCTTGATGAAATTCTTTCGAGTTTAAGTTCAATTGAAAACTTTTTAAGGTTTCAGGGTAATCAGCCTGAACTTTACTTACCAATTCATTATATTGATTGGGCTGTATCATGGCTAAATTTTGCGAAGGCGGAGATGCCCAACGACTCAAATCGTGTTGAAACATACTCAATCCACCTGCAAAGAAACAGATGAACAAGAGGATTCCTGAAGTTATACCGACCCAAGTATGTAATTCTTTGGCTAATCGGATCATGTCCGTACGAACTTTCATGTCTATCTCCGCAACCAAAACACAAGACTATAAGCGATGATATTCAGTCCCAAATAAAGTAGAAAAGCCTGCCATCCACGTGGAATAAAATAGGCGATAAAAAACAATGGACACCAAATCCATGGAATCGACCACATCCCGAGTTGTGGCGCAACGCCACGATCAATGTGTTCAATACCCCACATGGTAATTAATGCAGAACAGGCAAATGCAAAACTTAATCCTAAGAATAAACCGACAAAAGTTTTACTCCACCAATCAGGTTGTATCTTTTGAGCGGATCGCATCTTCATACGGAATATACCTTTTCAGTAAGGGAATGAAGGGAATAAAAGACCAAGTCACAATCAGTGTCATACACCACATCAATATCGCCACCAATTTTGGCAATGCGTAAATCAATAAAGGCAGTGATACACAGACTAGGACGACACCCAAATAGAAGAATTTTTTTGTAAGCGGTATTTTTAAAATATGTTGATTGACATGACTGCTATAAATCAACACGCTCCCCAAAAAGCATAAAAATATTGTGAATAATTTCATTGCCATACACTCTAAGTATTTAATGCAAATCTCGATGTATAAAATGCAAAAAAGCCCTCTGCATCGCAAAGGGCTAATCATTTTTTAGAAATCGAAAGTCACACCGAGTTTATAGGTACGCCCTTCACCCACAATTGCGTAAGCATCATTAAAAACGCCTGACCAGTAATTTTTATCTGCAATGTTATTTACATTTGCTCTAAAGGTTGTTGCGACACCACCAATTTTAGTTGCATATTTCGCACCCAAATCAATAATTGTAAAATCTGGAATTTCGTACTTATTATCTGAGGTTAAATATTGCTTGCTTACATAGGTTGCACGCCCATTTACACTCAATCCCTCTACTTGAGGAATTTTATAATCAAGTGATAAACCTGCTGTAAAGTCTGGAACACCGTAAACTGTTTTACCTGTTTTATTGGCAGTGCCTGATTTAGTATATTCCGCATCTGTATAAGCCAAATTTGCCAATAGACTTAAATCATCAGTTATATTTCCAGCAGTAGATAACTCCACACCACGTGATCGTGTTTGCGCATCATCTTTTACCGCTTTTGTCACGGTATCCAAATAAACTTCTGGCTTTTCTATTTGATATAAAGCAAGTGTATTCATCCAAGAACCCACTTGGAATTTACTACCTAACTCATATTGCTTTGTTTGATATGGTTCAAATGTTTCACCTTGATTTGTTGCTGTTGGATAAGTTAAGGCTGATACAGTCACACCTTCAGATAAGCCTTCAACATAGCTTGCATAAAAAGACAGATTTGCATCAAATGGTTTTACAACGATACCTACACTCGGTGAAACTTTGTCTGATGAATATTGCGTTTTCTTATATAAATTTTTGGTATCAATATCCTGATAACGCCCACTTAAAATCAATTGTAAGCGATCATCTAACATCGACAATTGATCTGTTAATGTATAACTAATGTACTTATTATCCCCATATGGTCCTACAACTGGATAAGTTGAAGGCATTGTTACACCTGATCCAACATTTGTATCGTAAATATTAGTCACAAAATACTTTGTAACAGGTGAATAATGTTGATCAAATTTACGTGTTAGATAATCCGCACGTAAGCCTAAGGTATGCTTGATTGAGCCTGTTGCAAACTTACCTTCAAAACCTAAATTAGCGGCAACATTATGTTCTTGGGAACCTACTCGATAATACTGCGCCAATGCATAATGATCAGTGCCTGCATAACTTCCAGTTAATCCATTTCCTTTTGTCCCAGTAATACTACCAACCATCATACGTGTGCCAAACAAATGCCCACTATACTCACGTTCAGCATAACCTACGCTACCATATACTTTAAAATCCGGTACGATTTTATACTCAGCAGATAAACCCGCATATTGGCTAGATTCTTGCCCCTGTAAATTCTTGAAATAATTAGAATCACCATCGGGTGCTTTGAGCACAGTGCCTAATCCCGTAATCCCTAAGGACGGGTTTGAGCAAGTAAAGCAAATCATGGCTGGAGAACCATTCTCTCGCTTATCACGTACAGCATACGCATCAAAATTCACTTTTAATCGATCAGTCGTATAATCTAAAGCAAAAACACCTGAAGCATTTTGATCGTCCATACCATCTATAAGATGTTCGCCTTGCCCATAACTTCCACTTGCACGAACTCCAAACTCACGGTCTTGTCCAAAGCGTCTTGAAACATCAAAGCCAGATTTGTAGTAACCGCCATCTTCATATGTTGCAGAAACTTGAGTTAAATCTTTACCTGCACGTTTTGTTTGTGCCATAACAACACCACCAACACTACCCGTTGGCGACATACCCGTAGTTAAGGCACTTGGTCCTTTTAAAACAGTTATAGAATCTAAAATATCAGTTGAAGTTCGTCCTGACGGTGCAACCCCATAAAAACCATTCAAATTCATATCTTCCCAATTTACTGAAAAACCACGAATTTGAAAATTTTCATTTAAATGTCCTGAGTTTGTTGTCGCACGCACACTCGGATCATTTTTGAGGACATCTCCTATCGTCGCTGATTGAAAATCCTCCATCACTGCTTTTGTATATTGATTAAAGGAGAAAGGAGTATCAATAACTTCTTTATTTCCCAACGCACCTAGATCTGCACTTTGTGATAACCGACCATTATTAAAAGTTTTCTTTGACTGTTCTTGTTCTGCATTTACAGTAATCGTCGGCAAAGTTGTCGTATCATTCGCCCAAATTGTTTGTACACATCCAACCCCAAAAATTGCGGATGTAATTGAATTGACCAATAACTTCTTTGAAAAATGATTCATAAAAATGCAAGCCGACATAATGAGAATGATTATTATATACACTGTGATTATTATTAAATATTGTAAATTTTAATGTTAAATTAAGTTTAATAGTAAAACTCGATAAATGATAATTATTAGCATTTAAACCAATTTAATCTGTTTCCTTGCCAGTCACACCTCTTCACATATCTCACTAGATATTCATATCTATTCAAACTAAGATGAATAGAAATAAAAGTGCGCGAAAATATGAATTATTTAATTAAATTCAAACCATTGGTCTCTGCCAAATAACAGTGATATAGATCGAAAAAATCGCTCACTTTAAATCTTTATTGAAATCCACATTGAAAGGAAAAGATGATGTCTCAGGGAAAAACATCAGCGCCAATTCTCGTGACGGGTGCAACAGGTTATATTGCCAGTTGGGTGATTCAAAAACTCCTCGAACAAGGTTATACAGTACATGCCACGGTTCGTGATTTAAATAAAAAACCAAGTTTTGCACATTTAGAAAAAATCGCAGAACAGACCTCAGGTACATTAAAGCTATTCAAAGCCAATTTACTTGAAAATGGTTCATTTGATGAAGCGATGCAAGACTGTGAAATTGTTTTGCACATGGCCTCGCCTTTTGTCGTGACCAACTTTAAAGATGCGGTTAAAGATATTATCGAACCTGCGATTTTAGGGACTGAAAATGTTTTAAACAGTGTCAACAAAACTGAATCGGTCAAACGTGTTGTCGTAACCTCAAGTATTGCTTCAACCTATGGCGATGCTATAGATATTCTACAAACAGCCAATAATGAATTTGATGAATCCAACTGGAATACAACAAGCTCAACGACTCATCAACCCTACCCTTATTCTAAAGTGATGGCTGAACGTAAAGCTTGGGAAATGGCTGAGGCGCAAGATCGTTGGTCTTTGGTCTGTGTTAATCCAGCCCTAGTTCTTGGTCCATCACTCACGGCGAATACGCAATCAGGCAGTGTGGAAGTGCTTGAACAGTTTGCCAATGGGATGACCCTGCTCGGTGTTCCGCCAATGTGGAATGGCATTGTCGATGTACGTGATGTGGCTGATGCGCATATTTTGGCAGCATTGAATGACAATGCATCTGGGCGTTATATCATTTCAGGTGGTTCACTCAGTTTATTGGAAATGGGGAAAATTTTACGTCAGCATTTCGGACAAAAATTCCCGTTCCCGCGTAATCAAGTGCCTAAAAAAGCATTTAAATTCATTGGTCCTATCTTTGGATATTCAAAAGACTTTATTGAAAAGAATATGGGTTATCCGATCTTTTTTAATGCCAATAAGAGCAAGCAAGAATTGGGCATGAGCTATCGCAATATTGAAACCAGTCTCACAGAGCATTTTCAACAGCTATTAGATGATGGTGTGGTGAAGAAGTATCTTTAATTATCAAATTGCGAAGAGCATCAATTATCAAATCTCTTCGCAATCATCTCTACACGCTATTCGTTTGACAATATTTCTTCATCATAAAATTCATCGAATGTGTCACATAACTGATCATGGAATCCCCAACCTATACCTGAGGTTGCATAGCAGATTGATTCCATTCTATCTTTATAAACTTCTAGCAAATTGAGTTCTTTCATCCATTCAAGTGCCTTTAAATACATGCCTTCCATACTGTTATAGAAGCTTTCACTAATATCGCCATAATTACATGTATATTGCACACCCTTTTCAACATAAAAAACTGCTAGATCAATCAAATTATCCTTCATCCCAAACAGTTTTTTAAAATCCATCACTGCTTTTCTCGCAACAGATAAACGACTATCACCAAAACCGTTCCTCGGGAAAAACTCATTTTGAATAATCGCTTTTTGCTGTTGAAAATAGTCTTCTTCGGTTAGCGTATTCAACTGCGTGTCATAATATGCTTTAACCGCATCTAATTTTTTGTACAATTCTGCAATTTCAGCAACTAACTCTTTTTGCGGCTTGTTCGCCAACAAGGTTTTTAGTTTTACTACGCTCATCATACAATCCTATTGCTGAATACCATACTCAGCCATCAAAGCTAAGAACTCTTGCTCATTCAACACTTGAACACCCAGTTTTTCAGCCTTTTCTAACTTAGAACCTGCTTTTTCACCTGCAACCACGCATTTGGTTTTACTCGACACACTGCCACTCACACGTGCACCCAAAGCTTGCAACATTTGTGTCGCATCATCACGTCCCATGGTTGCCAATGTCCCTGTAATCACCCAACTTTCACCATTTAACGGCTGACGAGTTGGTGCAATTGGCGCATCCCAATGAATCCCTGCTGCCAATAAACGATCTACCACTTCTAAGTTATGTGGTGCATTAAAGAAATCGACAATCCATTCAGCCGTAATATCACCCACATCTGGCGTCTTTTTCAATGATTCTAAATCCGCATTGCGAATCGCATCCAAAGTTTGGAATGTATTTGCCAACATACGCGCAGTCGTTTCACCAACACCACGAATACCGAGTGCATAAATAAAAGCAGCAAGCGTCGTTTTCTTACTATTTTCAATTGCATCAAACAGGTTTTGAACCGACTTCTCACCCATTTTTTCAATCGTTAATAGCTGCTCACGATGCTCATGTAAATGATAAATATCAGCAACATCTTTGAGTAAATCAAGATGCAGTAATGACTCAACCCAACGATCACCCAAACCTTCAATATCTAAGGCTTTACGTGACACAAAGTGGCGAATCGCTTCAATCCGTTGCGCTGAACAATACAAACCACCTGAACAACGCGCCAAAGCCTCACCTTCAGGCATGACTACGGGTGAAGAACACACAGGACAATTTTCAGGTAAATGGACTTCAACCACATCATCAGGACGGAATTCCAACCAAACTTTTTCAACTTTTGGAATCACGTCACCGCTACGATAAACACTGACGGTATCGCCAATACGGACATCCAAACGGTGAATTTCACCGATGTTATGCAAAGTCACATTGGAAACAGTTACACCACCAACAGCAACAGGATTTAAACGTGCGACAGGAGTCAATGTCCCAGTACGTCCCACTTGCCAGTCGATATTTTCAACTGTAGTTAATGCTGCAACTGCAGGGAATTTATAAGCCGTCGCCCAACGTGGTTCACGACTTAAAAAGCCGAGCTTTTGTTGTTGTTGTAAGTCATCTACTTTGATGACCATACCATCAATTTCAACTGCTAAATCTGGACGCTCCTGATTGATCTGCTCGTATTTTTCTTGGACTTCTTGGATACTGTCACATACAAAATGACGCTCACCGACTGCAAAACCAAAATTGGTCAACCATTCCAAACTTGCAGACATGGAGTGAATGCCGTGATTTGGTTCGCATTGCGCAATGCCGTAAGCGTAGAATGCCAATGGACGCGAAGCCGCAATACTTGGATCAAGTTGACGTAGACTTCCTGCTGCAGCATTTCGTGGATTGGCAAAGGTTTTTTCACCTTTGGCTTCATTTTCAGCATTCAGCTTTTCAAAGCCAGCCTTAGGCATCAATACTTCACCACGTACTTCTAACAAACGTGGGACTTCAACTTTATCTGATGAAAGCACTTTTGGTAGGTTTCGGATGGTTTTGACATTTTGGGTAATGACTTCCCCTGTTTCACCATCACCACGGGTTACACCACGAACCAAAACACCATTTTCATACCAAAGAGAAATTGCTAAACCATCGAACTTTAATTCGACATCATATTGTATTTTCTGATTTGGTAAACGCTCTTCAATACGGCGTGCAAAAGCAAACAATTCTTCTTGATTAAAGACATTGCCCAAAGACAGCATCGGCACTGTGTGGGTAATGGTTTCAAACTTAGATAATGCCTTACCGCCGACTTTGTTGGTGGGTGAATCCGCTTGGATTAATTCGGGATGTTGTTGCTCTAATGCTTTGAGTTGGTGAAATAGCTGATCATATTCACTGTCCTCAATGCTCGGCTCATCCATCACATAATAAGCGTGGTTATGCTTTGCAATCAGTTGAATGAGTTGACGCATTTGCATCACGACAGGATTATTTTCCATACAATATTTCACCATTTAAAAAGGCGGAAAACTCCGCCTAAATTCATCACCACAATTATTGTGTATTCAAAATTTTACTAAAATAAAAAATAGATAATTACTCATCGGAGTCTTATATCCATCATTTTAATTTAGGGATTAGCCTTCGGCTCGACCTACTTTTCTTTCGGGAAAAGTAGGCAAAACCATTGTCATCCGCAAAACTCGGCAACCACCAACTTTTGAATTAAATATCGCAGAAACATTCTATATCGAATTTAGTCCTGCCTCGAACACGTTGCGGATGACTTTTTCGCGTATCCAATCATTAATAGATCAAATACGCTTTAATAATCTATATTTGCAAAAGAAAGACTTAAAAATATATTAAGCTTCTTGCCCTGAGCGATAATCTATCGCCTTATGGCGCCAGTGCTCTTTTAACTGCGGTGTAAACTCAAGATTATTTTCATCATAAACCGTACCATCAATCTCGCGCGCAATAAGACCCGCAATACTTACCATCGTATCAAAGCCTTTTTGCACATCAGAATGTGGTAAAGCTAAGAAGAATGCTAAACCTTGAACTTGCTCAGTTGATAAATTTTCTAAGTCAAAACCATCAGGACCATTTTCTGTTACACGCAACACAGAAAACAAGAGATGACTTTCCTCTTCAGGACTCTCATAACGATGGAAACATGATAACTCACCAAAACGTAAACCATATTTCAACAACATTTTTAAAGTTTTATCACCGGACAAAGCTTTACGTGGATTTGGATAAACATTCAAAGCAATGATGGTTTCTGCATTCGATAATACACTTTCATCATCATACTTTTGCTGTGCTGTTAAATGTACATCCAAGATACTGCTTTCTTCATCAAATTCTTTAATTTCAGCCGTTTCCACATTCTGATTCAACTGAAATTCTTCTTTTTTAGCTTCTGCCGTTTCAACAGTCGCAACAGATTGAGCATCTAGAGGACTAGCTGTATCAACTTCAACATTCTTAACTGATTCAGTAGTTTCTACTTCTTCCGTAGCACTTTCACTGTCAGCTTTTACTGAATCAATTGTAACAACTTCATCTGCAACAGGTGTTTTAACGGTTTCTACATGTGCAGTTGCCGATGAATTCGTTGCAGCATTTTCCTGAAGATCATCAATCTTTTGTTGCTTTTCTTCCACAACTTCAACTGCATCTAAAGCATTTAAATTTGGTTCTACGCGCGCTGGCTCTTTAGATTCACGATCTGCCTGCAACTGATCGCGCACATGACGCGGAATCACAGGTTGATTACAGTCTTCATTGACATGCAATTCAGATTCTAAAGATGGTGCAGCATCGTTGGGCTTTCGTAGCACCATTCGCAATCCAATTAGGATAATGATTACTGCAATAACAATTCCAATAATTGTGGTGACTTCCATACTACGACTCCGCGGCTAAACCGTATTCTCTTGCCTCTTCCAAATTCACAGTGACGAGTTTTGATGTGCCTGGCTCAGGCATCGTCACCCCTAGCAAATCGGTTGCCATCGTCATTGCAACTTTATTATGTGTAATGTAAATGAATTGAACCTGATCAGAAAGCTCTTTTACCAAATTACAAAACCGACCGACGTTTGCATCGTCTAATGGCGCATCAACTTCGTCCAAAACGCAAAATGGCGCAGGATTTAAGCGGAAAATTGCAAAGACCAATGCCAATGCTGTCAATGCTTTTTCCCCCCCAGACAATAAAGCCAATGAGCTATTTTTCTTACCAGGTGGACGAGCCATTAATTTGATACCTGATTGCCAATCATCTTCCAAGCTTAAACTTGCTTCACCACCATCAAATACTTTCGGGAACAACACTTTTAATTCTGAATTGACGCGATCAAAAGTGCCCATAAATAATTTTTTGGTTTCTTGGTCAATGGTCTTCATGGCATCTTTCAGTTGCCCAACAGTATTTTCCAGATCTTGCATTTGATGACTTAAATCATCAAAACGCTTAGAAACCTCTTCATATTCTTCCGAAGCCGCTAAATTCACTGCACCCAATTTTTCAAACTGACGCTGTGCTTTTTCAAACTTTTCTTGATGCGCAGGTAAATCAATCACCACACCTTGTTTGATCTCAGCATTCATTTCTTTGAGTTGATCAGAATAATGCTGTAAATCCGATTTGGCTGATTGCCATGACAAGCGTTTTTCTTCTAACTTGGTTCGTAATTGCTCATCATTTTGTTGATGTAAATGACGCATTTCTGTCAGTTGTTGCTGTTTCGATTGAACATTGTTCAATTCAACTTGCCATTCAGACCATGTCTTTTGCAGCTTCTCAGTTTGTTGCGATTGCTCTGTGAATTGCGATTCTAAACTTGGCAATTCCAATTGAATTGGATCGACAAATTTCTTTGCCTGTTCCATTTGCGCAATGATTTGCTGATATTGCGCTTTCGAGAAAGTTAAATCTTTTTCTAATAATTCAATCTGTTGCTTATTCTGTTCAGCCAAACGACGCGTGGTTTCAAAATCTTGTTGCTTCAACTGCAATTGCTGTTGTTGCGCTTCAACCTGTTCATTTAACTCATCAAGCTTGTATTGCAAAGTCTTGTATTCAGGTAAATTCTGCTCAAGTTTGAGAATGACCGAATGCATGTCGATTTCTAGATCATCTTTCTGCATCGCATCTTCTTCAAGTTGCTCATCCAATTGTTGTAATTGGCTGTTTAACTGAACTTTTTGCAACTCAAAAGCTTGTGAAGCACTTTGCTGTTTGGCAATTTGCACATCAAACTGTTGCAGATTTTTTTGCTGATTTTTCAGTGTATCTTGATCTGCTTGAATCTGCTTTTGAATATCAGCAATTTGCTTATTTAATTGCGGTAAAATGCTTTCAGCTTCAAGTAATTGAGGCTGTAAAATTTCAAGCTGTGCTTCAATTTCTTCTAAGCGAATACGATGACTCAATGCACCTTGCGCCGCTTGGCTAGATTCATCGAAATATAGACCGATGACCCAATCTTGCCCGATGTGATAACCATCTAAGCTGAGTAAACTTTGCCCTGCTTTTAATTGGTTTTGAATTGCCAATGCATCAGCAAGATTTTCGACAATTGCCACTTGATTCCACAATGAATATTGCGGAGATTCAATCCAATCCGCCAAACAAGGCAATCCATTCAATTGAATTTTATCTTGTGAATTTGAAGCTTTGAGCTGACGTGCAATACTTTCGGTAAATGTCGCCCCTGAATCGATGATTTGTGCAGAGAGCCATTTGGCTAAAAACTTTTCAATTAGTGTCGCGTATTCTTTGCCTTGTGCATTCAACTTCAATACTTGCATCAATTGCACAGCATTGGAATCCGTTTTCACTGCACTTTTCGTCATGAGTTGATTCAAGTTTTTCTGTTCAGATAGCAACACTTGTACTTCTGATTTTAAACTCGAAATTTGGGATTTCTGTTGATTACTTTGCTCTTGGAATTGCTCTAACTGTGCTTTGGCATCCGTCAGTTTTTGTTCCAATTGCACAATCTGTTGTTGTGCAGATGACTTATCTTGCTCCAGTTGACTTAGATCTTCTGTTTGGAACCGATTTTGGATCTGTGTCGCTTGGGTTTTTAAGGTATCTTTTTGCTGTTCGATGCGTGCCACATTTTTAGCAAGCTGTTCAATCTGCGCCTGCATTTGTGCTTTTTGTTGTTGTTGCTTTTCAACCTGAACTTTGACGTGTTCATATTGTTGTTGCGCTTGGAGTTGCTGTGCTTTTACATCACTAAACGCTTGGCTACGTTGCTGAGTTTCGGATTCAGAACTATGTAATTGCTCAGACTGCTGTTCCAATTGATTATGCAAAGTATCCAATTGCAATTCAATCAATTGAATCTTTTCTTTAGTCTGAATTTTTTGCTGTTCAAAATTACTCAATGCTTCTGAATTTTGTTGGAACAAACTTTGTTTTTGCTCCAAAGTCATTTTCAATTCAGAAAGCTTTTTCTCAGCCTGTTGCCATTCATTTTGCAAAGGTGTGGATTGTTGAATCAGACGTTGGAACAATTCATTGGTCGATGTTAAATCATGTTCCAATGTGCTCATGTCAGAACGAACCAGTTTGAAATGCTCACCTAGCTCATTCATTTCAACCGTATATTCTTCTTGCAAACGAGAACTACGTTCACATTGGAACGATAGAATTTCGATTTTTAGAGTCCGAATTTCTGTTTCTAAAGTTTTGTATAAAACCGCAGATTCAGACTGACGTTTAAGGGTTTTAAGCTGTGATTTTAGTTCTGACGCAATATCTTCTAAACGATCTAAATTCTGCGTGGTGTGTTCTAAATGTTGTAGCGTTTCACGACGACGAGCTTGGTAACGGGAAACCCCTGCCGCTTCTTCGATGAAGACGCGCATTTCTTCAGGTTTGGCATCCACCAAACGGTTAATCATGCCTTGTTCAATAATCGCGTATGAACGTGGTCCTAAACCTGTCCCGAGAAAAATATCAGTAATATCACGGCGACGGCATTTGGTGCCATTGAGAAAATATTCAGATTTACCATCACGATTGACCTGACGGCGAACTGCTAATTCGCTATAGGCATTGTATGCGCCACCCAGTTTACCGTAAGTATTCTCAAAACGAAGTTCTACACTTGCCATTCCCACAGGTTTACGTTTTGCCGTTCCTGTAAAAATAACATCTTGCATGCTGCCACCACGAAGTTGACGCGCACTGGACTCCCCCATAACCCAACGAATGGCATCAATCACATTGGATTTACCACAGCCATTTGGACCAACCACCGCTGTACGGTTATCTTTGAATTGTAATGTTGTACTATCGGCAAACGATTTGAAGCCTGAAAGTTTTAAGCTGCTTAAACGCATAATGTCCTAGTTACTTGCTAACGCTACTTAGCGACGCGATCTCCGCGCCCAAGCGAGTTCGATTTGTTTCATCCGTGTCAGAGATTCCAACACTAAGTTACGCAAGTGTCGACAAAAATCTTCCATAAATAAAGTAGCTTGTTGTGATTTTCGGATTAAAATTGCATCAATCACTAACTTCAGCAATTCTAAAGCTTCTTGAAGCTCACGTCTTGAAGTATTTAGCGTTAAAAAATAACTTCTGCGTAAAGAAGGCAATAATTCTTTATAAAATTTCATCAAGTATGGATTTCCTACCATATCTTGCTGTTCCGCAAGAAATTGGAAGATGCCATCGTAGAATTTTTCGGTATTGCCTTGTTTCACCTGTTCAACCAGATGATTCATCATATTTTGAATGGCTTCGGCTTCATGATTGCGCCACGTTTCACTCATACGTGAAACAACTTGCCCAAGGAGTAATGCACTGGTATCGAATAGCGCACGAACTTGTTGTGCTGACATTTCGGAAACAATCGCGCCACGGCGTGGATAGATTTCTATCAGGTGGGTTCTTTCTAAAAGCAATAGCGCTTCGCGCACCGAGCCTCGACTGACATCCAGTTCTTTGGCGATACGTAGTTCTTGTATGCGTTCCCCTTCCACCAACTCGCCACTAATAATTTGTTCGCTAATATGTTTGGCAATTTGTTCCGAGAGGCTATCCACTTCTTCCAAATGCATATCTCCTTTTTGATTTTTTATTTTTCACAAAAGCATAGACATACTTAATTGTCATATTTTAAGTTTTACTCGATTTAGCTCGATCAAATCCATGACATTGTCAGACAATTTTAAAGCATTTTAGGTCAATTTTATTTTTTGAAGAAGTATTGTTTGTCGGGAAATAATGAGCAATTTACTGATATTTAATATATTCATTACTATATACACCTAAATTTGTAACTAAGGCATTTCAAATTGTTGAATAGTTTTAATCACTTGTTGTCTATATTCTTGCCATTTTGGAATCACATGAAATCTATTTTTACGTGTAATAATTGATATCCCATGTGTTTTATATCTGAAACTAATGACACAATTGGCAGTCGAACCACAGTAGATCCCAACACTTTCATCATCAGGAACATCAGGTGGCGATATCCAAAATTGAAGAAGCTCATTTGATAGGCAGTTTTTAGGTGTCAGATCATCTGCTGCTTTATTAGCTAACTGCTCCAAACCAAATCGAGCACCCTCATAGCCTATACGCTTCGATCCTGCGTGAGCTTTTAACTCTTCAATATCATAACAACTCAAATCTTTATAATTTTGTAGACCATTGATATCTTTTGCTCGAAAAATGTTTTCAGCTTTCTCACCACGCTGATTTGTCAATCTGGAAGCTTGTGGTCGCCCAATAGTTGTATATGTTGATATTGAAAATACATAGTTGTCTTCTTGAGTCAAAGCATCCCCTCTACTATTTACTGGAACAGGCTGACCACTGGCAGTTATAGCAAAGTCTATGGACAATATTTGTCGCTTTTCGTTGGGGTCTTTGGGTCGATCATAGTCAAATGGTCCATAGTAACTATCCAATATATTTCCTACACGTCCTTTCTCGTCAATCCCTCCATCTAAGTAACTCATGGGAATTTTTAGCTTCAATGGTTCTGAATATATATTTGGAACCATCTTCCAATCTACATCAACATATAAAATTCGGTCTATAATTTTGTATTCAGGTGCATATCTTTGATTAAATTTCTGCAAATCCTGCTGTTCCAATTCATCATAGTCAATGCATGAATACAGTCCGAAACTTAAATTCAGCAATAAAATTACTTTGATATTTCGATATAAAACCCTTCGATTCATTTATTTTCTTCCAATAATATTTGTACATCATTGTAATTTTATTTCTAGTCATGTCCGCATATTACACAGTGAATATTATTTCACACAAATAACATTCACCTATTTCTAATCATCATCTCAGAAAAACGGCATCACACCTTTAAAGATAAAATAACAACCCACCACTGTCAGCAAACCTGCAAAGCACTTTTTTAACATCGCTGGAGATAATTTATGGGCAACTTTTGCCCCAAATTTTGCTGTAATAAAACTCATGACACTGATACCAATAAATGCATAAATATGCACATAACCAATCGCATTTTTAATTTCAGTGGATTCTTGCGAACCAAAGAACATAAAACCGAGTGCACCTGCGATGGCAATGGGTAAACCACATGCAGCAGAAGTGGCAACGGCTTTTTGCATCACCACACCATTTTTATTTAAATACGGCACAGTCAAACTACCACCACCGATTCCAAAAATCGCAGAAGCAACTCCAATTCCACCACCCGCCATCATTTGCATCGGTGCAGATGGTAGATGTTTGGATTCATCCACTTGAACATTTGCACCTTTAAACATTTTAAAAGCCACCCACAGCGCAAATGCTCCGATAATGAGTTGTAAATGCTGTCCTGACAAAATATCAGCAACACCAGCTCCAATAAATGAACCAATCACTAAGCCTGGTGCGAGATTCTTAAACACATTCCAAAGTACTGCGCCTTTTTTATGATGCGCGGATACAGAACTGATCGAAGTAACAATAATCGTTGCCAGTGAAGTGCCCAGAGCCATATGCATAATCACACTTGGGTCATAGCCCATTTGAGTAAAAACCACATAGAGAATCGGTACAATAATTAATCCACCGCCGACACCAAATAGTCCTGCGGCAAATCCAGCGATTGCACCAATACCTAGATATATGATTAACTCCATAAATGTTCCTTTACATTTCTCAGATTCAACATGGATTTAGAGACTCGTCATCTTAGACAACTGCTTACAGAAGCCAACCAACTTCCTGAAATTCTGTTATTAAAACAGACCACAACATCAACCAATGATGATGTCCGTGATATTGCTCAAAGCGGTGTAAACACGGTGCTGGTCTGTAGTGAAACACAGACGCTGGGACGAGGTCAGCACCAAAGGGAATGGGTTTCCCCGATCGGGAATATTTATTTAAGCACATTGCTTGAAACTCGAACACCCATAGATGGACGTTTAGCACTAGAAATTGCGTTAAATATCTTACAAATGCCATCCCTGAAGCATTTAACAAATCTGCAAATCAAATGGCCCAATGACCTTTACAGCACACAAGGAAAATGGGGAGGCATCTTAGTTGAACCGATTTCCCCCAATCAAGCGATTGTCGGTGTAGGCATAAATTTATTGCCCATTCCTGAGCAAGACGTCAGCCAACAAGCCACGTCAGTTGTGCAATTGGGTGTGCAATATCCGAATCGCATTCAAATGATCAGTGAACTTTATCTTGCCATTCAACAAGCTGGACAATGGTTTAATCATGGTTGCTACAACCTCGCTGCACGTTTTAACCACTACGCGGCATTTATCGATCAAGCGGTGTATTTTGAACAAATCAATGATTCAGTTGAAGGCATTTTCAAAGGGATTCATGATGATGGTTCGGTCAACTTACTGACAGCAAATGGTTCAGTGAATGTTTATCAAGGACGTTTACGTTTAATCGAATCATCTACAGATAAAAAACAATAAAGACATTTAGGTACGCAAATGAAAGCACTTTGGTTAGATATCGGAAATACCCGTTTAAAATATTGGATCACTGAAAATGACCAAATTACAGAGCAAGCTGCGGAATTGCACTTACAATCCCCTGCTGATCTCTTGCTCGGCTTAATCCAACATTTCCGTAGTCTAAATTTAGATAAAGTCGGTATTTCATCGGTTCAAGACAAAAAGAACAATGAACGTATTATCCAAATCCTAAAGCTCCTTGATATTCCAGTGAACTTTGCCAAAGTTCATGCCGAATATGCAGGTTTAAAATGTGGTTATGACCATATTGAACAATTGGGAATCGACCGTTGGCTTCAAGTTCTTGCAGTTGCCAATGCCAATGAAGACCTGTGTGTGATTAGTTGTGGTACAGCATTGACCATAGATTTGACCCAAGGTTTTCAGCATCTTGGTGGCTATATTTTGCCAAATCTTTATTTACAACGTGATTCACTAATTCAAAACACCAAAGGCATTAAAATCCCTGATGTTGCTTTTGAAGAGCTTTGTCCGGGGAGAAATACCATTGATGCAGTGCATCATGGTATCTTTCTAGGATTATTGAGCACCATTGAAAAAGTGATGGAGCAACAGCCTCGTAAACTGATTCTCACAGGTGGCGATGCCAATTTATTTGCAAAATTTCTTGAAAAATATCAGCCGCAGATTGAAACCGACTTATTACTCAAAGGTTTGCAGTTTTATATCAATCGACAAAATAGTTGAAAATAAATACAATTTACACAGGGCTCAAAAGCCCTATTTTTTATTCATGATAAAAAATGATAAATGCCATAACAGCGCATAAAGAGAAATGCTAATGAAAAAACTTCCTTTATTTCTGAGCTCATGCTTACTTAGCTTAACCATGGTGGGCTGTACGAGTTTACAAAGCACACCATTACAACCTGCTTCAGGCAAGGTCGTAACTTCCGAAGCAATTATTGCCTATTTTGCACCCGATGCAGGCGAAGAAGAATGCGCTTGTGGTTCAACTATGGATAAAGGCTACTCTCTCACACCTGTTGAAAATGGTTATTTCCGTAAATTATTGGGTCGAGATCAAGAAGGTCGCTTCTTACTACAAGACTTCTACCAAAGTAATGGTCAACCTCAAACCAGTCCATTTTGGGTTAAAGATCCAAAAGGTTTAAATAGTTTTGATGGTAAATATACAGATGGTGATGTGATTGGTTACTATGACAATGGTCAAATAGAGTTCAAAGAACACTATAAAGACTACATGTTACAGGGCAAATCTGAGCTATATTATAAAAATGGTCAACTCAATATGGTGACTGAATATGCAGATGATGTCGAAGTGGGTGAGACTAAAACCTACTACAGCAATGGTCAACTCGCTTCCTTAGAAAATAAACTTGATGAGGAGCATAAAACGCATAAGCTGTGGTATTCAACTGGCAAACAAGCGGTTGACCTAATCGTTGATCCTTATGATTTTTCAATACTTTCAGGCAAAGCTTGGGACCAACAAGGCAATATCATTGAAGATGAAGATGAGCGACAAAAAGTCATTGATAACATTTATGAACAGTTAGATACCACTAAAAACTAAAATACTGGAAAACGAAGACACAGAAAAATCAAACTATTCGCCAAATCCTCTATCGCAATATACGTGTTGCCATAGAGGATAATAATTTTGCTCATAAGTTTTTTGATTTCACTGATATTTACAAAATGATGGTTACTTAAAATTTTAGTACAATCATAAAACATGAATATAAGCTAAGGTGCTGATTTCAATAAAACAGATAGTTTGTCCCAAAGCTGTGGAAACTCACTAAAACCATCAGAAGCCATGAAATGCCCAGCATTTTTTACCTCGACCATTTGTGAATTCATCAAATGTCCTAACTGAATACTAAAAGGTGCAGGTACAAAAGGATCGTTATTTGAAAAAAATAAAAACCGATGCTCAAAGCTCAACCTCAAACTGGCATCATTAATAGAAACTTGATCTATAAACTGATTTAATTCAGGTAAAGTAGGTAATCTACGGTTAAACCCAGCAATCAAAAATAATGCAAAAAGTTTAGAACCCTGTAGCGCTTCTGATAAGAAACCTAAACTCGCTAAACACCCTAAACTATGAGCAATGATTACGACATTTTCATTTAAAGACTGAATTTGTTCAGCCAGATTATGCTTCCATAATCCATATTCTGGGTGTTGTGAGTCATCAAAATGAATAATCTCACATTGATGCCCGATCGCTTCAACTTGTTGTTTCAGCCAAGGAAACCAATGATCATTGGAAGATGCGTTATAACCATGGATAATATAGACTGTTTTCATGAGCTTTTCTTATTTATCAATTATTATTAAATGTGATTTAAGCTTTAATTTATAAATAATACATGAATTTCATCACATTATATGTGTTTGTTGAATAAAAAAGACGCCTTTTGGCGTCTTCCTTTATCAGAACTAAATCAATTATTTACTTCTTATCATTATTTCCAAACAATGGTCCCATACCACCACCACCGCCGAATTGTTTTTGCATACCGCTCAATGAACGCATCATTTTTGCCATACCTGACGGATTGGCAAATTTCTTCATCATTTTCGCCATTTGCGCATGTTGCTTGATCAATTTATTGACTTCAACCACATCCATACCACAACCCGCAGCAATACGCTTTTTACGGCTAGGGTTCATCAAATCTGGGTTACGGCGTTCTTTGATGGTCATCGACTGGATGATTGCTTCCATCTTTTTCACTTGCTTTTCAGGGTTCGCTTGCGCAATCGCATCTTGAATCCCAGAATTACTCATACCAGGCAACTTGTCTAAGAAGCCCATCATGCCGCCCATCTTATTCATTTGTTCAAACTGCATCAGCATATCTTCAAAGTTGAAGCTTCCGCCTTTTTGCAGTTTTTTCGCCATTTTTTCGGCTTTTTCTTTGTCGATCTTACGTTCAACTTCTTCGACAAGAGAAAGTACGTCACCCATACCCAAGATACGTTGTGCAACACGCTCAGGATGGAATGGCTCTAAGGCATCGAGTTTTTCACCCATACCTAAGAATTTAATTGGCTTACCCGTAATCGCACGTACAGAAAGTGCAGCACCACCGCGTGCATCACCATCCGTTTTGGTGAGGATTACACCAGTCAGTGGCAATGCATCATTAAATGCTTTTGCTGTATTTGCCGCATCCTGACCTGTCATTGCATCGACAACAAACAAGGTCTCTGTTGGACCAATCGCTGCATGTAATGCTTTGATTTCGTCCATCATGTCGTCATCGACATGCAAACGACCTGCGGTATCGACGATCAAGACATCATTAAAGTTAATCTTGGCTTGACCAATCGCACGTTGCGCAATTTTGATTGGATCTTCTGATGCATCTGACTCGATGAAATCAACACCAACCTCACCAGCAACAGTTTGTAACTGTTTAATTGCTGCTGGACGATAAACGTCGGCAGAAACCATTGCAACTTTTTTCTTTTGACGTTCTTTTAAGAAACGACCAAGCTTGGCAGCAGTTGTGGTTTTACCCGCACCTTGCAAACCTGCTAAAAGAATAACAACAGGTGGTTTAGCTGCTAAATCTAGTGTTTCATTCGCCTCACCCATCATTTTTGTGAGTTCGTCATAGACGATCTTCACAAAAGCCTGACCCGGTGAAAGCTGAGTCATTACTTCCTGACCCAATGCTTCTTCCTTAACTTTCGCGATAAATTCACGTGTTACAGGCAAAGCAACATCGGCTTCAAGAAGTGCCATACGCACTTCACGTAGGGTATCTTTTATATTATCTTCGGTGAGCTGCCCAGAGCCAGTAACATTTCTGAGGCTCTGCGTGAGTCGTTCTGTTAAGGTATCAAACATTGCAAAATCCGCTTAAAATAGCTAGTAGCAAAAAAATCTTTCTTAAAATAGAAAATTTGTGCTCAAGATGCTATAGGATACTGTAGTTCACATGGAATTTATATCTTATAACATGATTATTCATCATCCTGAAAAAGGTTTGACATGATTAGCCTACCCTTGGTTTATACGATTTTAGCATTAATTGCCTATACCTCATCATTTTGGTATCTGTTTATGCATTTAATGTCAAAACGTCCTGCAAACCCGTGGTTTATCGGCATCATGTCTGGCTTAGGACTGATCTTACATGCAAGTGTACTGTATAACGATATGCTTACACCACTGGGGATTAATTATGACGTCTTTAATTTGATGTCATTTACCTCTGGGTTAATGTTATTGCTAAGCATGTTATACAGCACTTATCGACCTGTTATTTCATTGAATTTAATCGGCATTCCTGTTGCTGCCTTTGGTTTAATCCTTGGTTTTTGCTTTAGCAAATCGAAACAATTTATTGAACAACATTCTTTGGGCTTAGACATTCACATTATTCTGTCCTTATCTGCGTATGCTGTGTTGCTGATGGCGACCATTCAAGCCGTACTGATTTGGTTCCAGAACCGAGAACTCAAAAAGAAACAAAAAAAACGTATTTGGGTAAATTTCCTACCAGCTTATCAAGCAATGGAATCCCTATTATTTGATATGTTAATTACAGGTTTTGTGCTTTTAACTGTTGCTCTAAGCTTTGGTTTCTTCACCATAGATAACTTTTTCGCACAACATTTAGCCCATAAAACGGCATTCAGTATCGTGTCATGGTTTGTCTATGGTTCACTATTAATTGGACATTATAAATTTGGCTGGCGTGGACAAAAAGCGATTCGCTTTACCATTATCGGCTTCTTTTTATTGGCGATCGGCTTTATTGGCTCTAAGTTTGTGCTGGAAATGATTTTACATCGATAAACCGTTTCTAATATTTGGAAATGAATTGTGAAAACATATTACTATTATTATGATAAAGAAGAAGATATAACAACATTCTGTGAATTGGATGAGGAGTTATATTGTTTACGGGCAACTTTTCAAACAGCAAATGGAATATTCAGTACGAACTCTCCACTGACTCCCGCTCACTTATTTCTACCAGAAGGTAGCTTTTTAGATTTTATTGATGAACTCAGCCCTATCTCTCAGGAACAGTTTAAAGATAAGTGGAATATTTCTAACAAAAAGTACTTAATCCATTGGGAAAATTTAAAAAATAAGTATCAGATTAATCAATCAATAAAAACAAGTATTTCTTTTTTTCCACCACTAGGAGTTATTGTCCAATTTGGTGAAATTTTTTATGGTTTAGTAAATTATAATGACTGCAAAGCAATTTTAGGTGAAAATCAAATGTATCCACACCAACAAATACAACTCTATATCGAACATTTTGATGATGATAACTTATGGATAAAATTTTCTACAAAATCAAATTAGTTATCATTAAAAGCTAACCATCTAAATATATTCATTATTTCCTCTTGCTTATTCAACATAATACATTTAATGTCTTATTTAAATTAAGTGTTTATATTTTATACAAAAGGATTTTGTGATGAATATTCCAGTCAACACTCAACAGGATGATAAAGATAATTTTGATCCCCTCACTGCTGAAAAATGTCGTCAATGCGAAGACGTTTTACCGATTCAAGATTTGGATCCAAACTATGAGGGAATTGTTTCAACACATAGCAATGACAGCTATTGTAAATTTTCATGTATTTCAGAAAATGACGAGACACAGTAAACGTATTTACCTTGCATGAGCATTTAAGGAAAAATAAATCATAGATGTATTGTTCTGAATCATCACAATCAACTAGACAGTTTCTTGAAAAGTGCGTATAACGCACTTTTTTACGATTCAATGGTAGTGACTTTGAAACTCATCCTTGCACCAATGGAAGGCTTAACTGACCCAATTATGCGTGATGTTCTTACGTCTGTGGGAAGTTTTGACTGGTGTGTAACTGAGTTTATTCGGGTGACGGATTCTGTATTGCCTGATCATATCTACCATACGTATTGTCCCGAACTGAAAAATGATGGCAAAACAGCTGCGGGAACGCCTGTACATGTGCAATTTTTAGGGAATAATCCTGAAATGCTCGCTGCCAATGCCGTACGTGCTGCTGAACTCGGCGCACCTGCGATAGATATGAATTTTGGTTGTCCTGCCAAAACGGTCAATCGTCATCGTGGCGGTTCTGTGCTTTTAGATGAACCTGAAGTGGTTTATGAATTAGTTAAAGCTGTACGTGATGCTGTCCCTGCTCATATCCCTGTTTCAGCGAAAATGCGTTTAGGTTATCTTGATCGTAATTTCACGATGGAAAATGCGCATGCCATCGAAGATGCTGGCGCGTCTTGGGTTACCGTCCATGCACGTACTAAAGCAGATGGTTATACCCCACCCGCTTTTTGGGATTTATTGCATCCGATTCGTGAAACTTTAAAAATCAATGTGATTGCCAATGGTGAAATTTGGACCAATACAGATGCCAAGCAATGTCAGCTTGAATCTGGTTGTGAAGATCTCATGATTGGTCGTGGTGCTGTCACAACGCCTGATTTAACCCAATGTATCCGCCAGAATACAGATCAGCCTCTTATCACTTGGAATGAATTGCTCGGTCTGCAAATTCGTTTCTTAAATGGCACTTATAAAAAAGAAATGAATATGGTCGGACGTTATAAGCAATGGCTTGGAATGATGTCAAAACATTATCCTGAAGCCAATGCCTTATGGGGTGAAGTAAAACGTCTTAAAAAAATTGATGAAGTTTTAGAAAAATTAAAAGCTTAGTCTTTCTAATTTATACCCTCTTCACCCCCTCAATTCACTCTGCTTCATTCTTGTGTATTTCTAGAATTTGGGTAATTTCTTCAGCTTGAAATTCTTTGACCAAATTCGATGTTGGGTTTAAAACCAAAGTTGCCCCCTTGGTAATTTCAAAGAGTTTTCTGGCATTTAAAACAAGATACTCAGCATCTGTTCCAATATCTTGCTGAATCATTTCTAACTCTAAAAAGAATGGAATCGCTTGATCACCTTCTGGAGTTTCAAGTACTCGAAATTGCAATTTGTTATCGCTATCTTGAGTCCCTAAGCAATAAATATCGGATACAAGTAGTTGATCTATGAACTCAGGAATAAGCTCATAGTTTTCTTGGGTTTGGGTGAAGAGTTGTTGGAGATTTGGCATAGTCATTCCTAATATTGTTTATAATTTTTTCAACTTTCCCAACCGACATACCATTGATTTAATTTTGGTTTATCAAATTCAAGTTGAAGACCATTCTTTTCACACGCAATTTTATTTTTTTCCAACAAATGATGGACTTCTTGAAATAATTTTTCATTTGCATATTCAGTATTTTTCAACTTTTCAGAATAAATACATGCTTTTTCCAAGTTCTCTCTACTAGAATCAAGTGCATAAATTTGCATCAAATAATATGCTAAATTTCCATCGCTATTTAAATCAAATACACGTTGAACTGTATTTGAAAATTTCTTCATTTCACCTTTATTTTTCAATACTTTTACTTGTCCTAGATCCTGAAAATACATATTAAAGTCAAAAGAATTCTCGTCTGTTTCTGGTTGCTTATTATTAATTATAAATGCAATATATTCTTTGATTTCGCCCCTTCGTCCAGCGCTGATAGTCTGATCGAAGTAATTACTTATTAAATCTTGTATTTTCTTATCATCTAATTGAGTGATTTTTTTTAATAAATCAAACGAAGTTCCACCTGTCGCCATTTCTTCATCATTATATAAATGAAGAAGTTTAACTTTTGCATTAATTTGACCAGCCTGTGCTAACTCATAATATTTTTTATATATTTTAAATTTTTCATCGTAGGTTAGTAACTCATTAATTTCAGCCAACTCCCTACCTGCATTAGTCGCATAAATTGCATTTAAATCTTTTTGCGCAGCTTTTTTTTCAATAATTTCTATCTCTTTATCATTGTTCTGATCATATTGTGTTACTTGATAAAAACTAGCTGCGGTTTCAGTCTGTTTTGGACTCCAATTTTGATTTTCTAACCAATTTATATCTTCCACTTTTATTTCTCTCTTTTTTCTGATAGAGCGTTACTTTGAGGTTCACTACAACCCAATATGAACAACGATAAAACTAAAAAACTGACTTTTTTCATTCTTTACTTAGTACCTAGAAAGTAAATATCTGATGCAGGAATTTGACCTATAATATCAGCAATAAGCTCATATTTTTCTTGGGGTTGTGTGAAGATTTGTTGGATGTTTGACATAGTCATTCCAATATTATTTGTAAATTATTAAAGTAAAATTTAAAATCACTCACACATACCAACTAAATTATTTTTTGCTATATTTAATTTATCAACTAAAGCTTTGTTAGAGCCTTTATAGTTATTTATTACCTTTTCTAACCACAAATAATCTCGCCCCCACTCACCATTAATACGACTATTTCTCCTACTCCATTCATCTCGCCAAGTATAATAAGTATTTCGATCATAGTAACCATTTAGTAAGAACTGATATTCATGTTCACCATTATATTTCTGCCACTCTTTATCATTTTTAAATATAGGCCTCGGAAATTTACTCATAGGATCAAAAGAGGGTAATGTAAATTTATTTTTATTAGGATATGCCACCAATTTACTTTTTTCTTCTGATTTAGGAACATTCCATGATGGAAAAGGGTATAATTTTCCCCACAAGACCTCACCATACCTATTCATAATAATTTCATTAACAAGATCCTTATACCTCATTCTGATTATAGTTTTTTCAAAATAAAAATTTGTTTTTTTATCATATTTATCTTCACCAAAAATATTTAAAACTTCTAAAAAATTTTCATTATTAATTTTTTTTTGTAATTTAATAAATTGAGAAGAATTATTATCAATCGCACCTTTTTCACTCTTCACATAATTATTTAACTCCTCTTTAAAGTCAATGAATTTAGCTTTATTTTCTATACGAAAATTTGAAACAACAAGTCTTTGCTCCCCCCCCTTTCTCTATATTTATTAACATTATAAATTTCAGCTACCTCATCTGAACTTAAATTTATCACTTCATTTTTACAATCAATTGAATCTGCATAAGTTGTGTCTACAATAAAGCCTATTAAAATAAAGAAATATAGCTGATTAATTTTAAGAAACATATTCAACCCACCCCTCTGGCAATCCATTTGCAACTAACCATGTCTTCTTTTTATTGCTATCTATAATCGCATCATTAGGATTTTTCCCCGTTTTATTTATTCCAGTATAACCAAAATTTTCATCATGGGTAAAAATCGACCCGCCAGAAGCTCCCCAACCATATGCTTTTCTACCAGGAAAGATCTGAGCAAACATTTCCGCAGCACAAAAATAATCACCTACTTTAAATCCGCTTCTACAACTGAATATTCTGATTTGTGCATCTGGTAAAACATTAGATACGTCTACCCCCAATAAATCTTCTAAAAATAAGTTTGTATCTTCAGCAGCTCTATCCCCTATATAAAGAACCCCACTATATTCACCCGCCCAACCATGTCCAAAAAATGCTATATATTTTATATTTTTATAAATATTAAAAATTTTTTTAAAATCAGAAACCCTATGTATTTCACCTTTATCTACTGCTTTCATAAATTTTGGATCTTTTCTTATCATTGGTTCACTTTTAATAAGAGGCATTATGAATTCATTTAAATTTTTAGGATTTAAAACATACCAATTTAAATCTCGGTCTTTTTCTGGAACATCATCACTATAATAATATTGACTAATCTTTCTTTTCTTACTATCAATGTAATATTCCTCACGATCATCTTGCTCCCAAGTATCTGGTCGTTGAGGATCTACATGTTTGAAATAGCCAATTTTGTTATAAATATCTTCTGGTGTTACTATTTCGCAAGTTTCAGAATCAAAATTTGGCACCCCCGGATACTTATTTTTTTTAATATCATCAATATGATAGCGTGCAGTATTTAAGAAATTTGCACCACTATTATGTCCGCGCTGTCCACGCCCACCACAAATAATAAGGAATTTCTCTTTTTCAAAAAGTGACTCACCCTTTATTATTGTTACACCATTCCCATTTTCATTATAAGTCTGTTCTGCCATTTTATTTTCCTTGAGTTGGTATTTTTATAATTTGACCAACTTTAATTACATTCTTATCTTTAATCTGAGGATTGATTTTCAATATATCTGACAACTTCATTCCAAATTGTTTTGAAATTTTTTCTAATGTATCACCACTAATTACTTTATAAGTTTTTCTTTTATATCCCGTACTTGGTGCTTTATTTGGAACCGTTTTGATGTTATCAAATCTAAGGTATGGGACATCAACTGGAATAACTTTAGGGGTTTTCCCAATAATTTTTTGTATTTCATCAAAAGACTTTAATGTATCAATATAAACTTCTGGGCTCCCTTCCTTCCAAGATTCAATTGCATAAATTTCAGTTTCTTGATCCTGTCTCACAGCTATAGGTTCTGTAATACCATTTGGAAATGTTCTACTTTTAAGTATTACTTTACCTTGGCTTTTAACCATATAGTAAAATTGAGGAATTGGCTTATTCCATGGATTTCTAAATAAAAATTTTACGTGATAATAAATTGGATCATTCGATATCATCTAAATTTATTCCTGCTTTCGTTCCAACTTCAAAATAAACTTCATGCTCTGTTTCCTCTAATCCATTAAACCTCTGCGTTCTTCCATGTTCATCAAGAGTACCCTCCAGATAAGAATTGGTTTTCTTATTTACGATACTGTATTTAATATCTTTAAAATCTAAGTTTTGAAAAATTTCATATACATCAAGTTTATTACTAAATGCTTTAGTATCTTTCATTAATGGTAATCCAACCATTTTAGCCGAGACATTCGCCCCCCCAATAAACTTATGCTGTCCCGCTTTCACTTCAAACTTAGCACCCGTTGTCAAAAATACACCTGAGCCATTAATTTTCAGTTGCGAACCACCTGCAGTTAAAGTAATTTCCTTTGGGCTCTTAAATTCAATCACATCCTCAGTTGAAATAATTTGGATGCCTTTACGTGCAATCAAATCTGCACCATCACCCTGCGCTTGAATCTCTACTTTACCTTTCCCTGCAAAAAGTCTTGCACCTTCTTGAGCTGTAAACAAACTG
>NZ_SGSW01000080.1:0-7895 GCF_004209125.1 Acinetobacter sp. WCHAc060033
TTCAAAAAATGAAAGGATTTAAAATAATTAAAGATATAGTAAAACCGCCTAATTCCCCATACAAATGTGAAAAATAACTTGAAAAGGGTATCTATTGAGTCAACTAAGCATTTTCTCCGTTTCTTCTTCCCCCCATTCATGCCCATATTTTTAATGGGATTTAAATCTGGGCTATAAAGTGCCAAAGTATCTGATGTTTATATTGTGCTAATAAATCTTGGGTATCTTGTCGTTTATAAAATGTAGCATTATCCATAACAATTACTCAGTGCGCAGACAATTCAGTTATCAAAAAATTTTCTACCCAAAAATTGATAAATTGCACCAATTGCATAGGTCTGATTTTTTAATTACCAGTTGTATGTCCCGTAACAGGGTGTTCCTTACTAAGAATAACCATGAATTCTATGTTTATGTGATTTAACGCTACTTTCACTAAGATATATGATTGGGTGTTGGTACTTTAATTGATCTAAATCTTCTAAGTATTGTTCTCTTAGTTCTATTTTTGCTTTCGGGAGGTATAAGGTCTTTTTTTAACTGTGATTTTTTAGTTGTTTGAGGGTATCCCCCAATTGTAGATTTACCACAGCTGAAACGTATAGCGCGTTCATATTGAAAATCATTAGGATATTTCTCAACATTGGTAGGTAATAAATCATCATCAACTTGGGATGATTTACTTGGTCGAGTTCTTTTTATTTTGATCCACTTCTTGTATTCGATAATTGTATTTTTATCAATTTCACATTTTTGAGTAACGGCACGAATAGGATAATCATCTTTAAGCTTGGCTAATACTTTCTTCCTAAAATGACTAATCAATAACTTGGTATTCTTAGAGATATCCGATGATATTTTTTAGCGACACAATAGGTGTCATTTTTAGTTAGTAACGATACAACAATTGTTATTTTCTGTTTCTCAATTGTTTTTTTAGATTTAATATCAAGTATTGTTGAGCCGTAAGTAAAACTTGTTCCAGTAATATTTTTACATCTACATGTAATTTATTGTTTTTTATAAATATTTTATATTTTGTTGCTATTTTTAAATAGAAAGTAAGCCATAAAGCTTATTTGGTTTTTAAAAATATTTATTTTGTTATATCACGTAAATATTTAGAAATTTTAGTTTAAGTTATACAAGAAAAAATAGAGCCATTAGGCTCTATTTTTTATTCAAGGAAATTTCATTTGTCGCTAAGGAAAACTTATATGTCGCCTTACGCGGGCGTTGAAAGACAGATGGTTTGAGACTTAATTATTTAGTGAAATCAATTGGTTTTGGTAGTTTTAGACATGAGATCTCAACTATTTTTTGCCACATAAGTTGAGATTTTACTTAAATGTGTGTCAGATAAGTTAGGATTTCTCTTTTTTAAAACTCTGCCAATTATCGTGATACTCACTAACTGACTACACCAATCGTTTTAGGGTAGCGGTTTAATTGAAGCAACCTTTAATGGGAAGAGGGTATATGGAAGATCCTCATACTCAATAGGTGCAATATTCCACCCCATGAGAAAATACATCAAAACCTCCTTCTTAAGTTGAACAACCATCTGATTATTTATCAGGTGATAATCTAACTCCAATGTTTCCAAGTTAGCTGTTCCATTCGGCACAATGGTCACTTCTAAATTTTTATGCCATTCAATATCATTTTCGATACTTTCAGCTGGCGCAATCGTTCGAGTTGATGTAGTTGAATTAATTATGCGGTTGAGCTTGAAGGTACGGAATTGCTCTTTTAAACGATCATAGGCCCTTACATAGATGAATGGCCCCATCTGAATTAAAGTATGAGGGATAATTGTCCTGCTAGAAATACCGCTGGTACGTGATGCATATTCGATATCAACAACACCTTTTTGCGATAAAGCTCGTAGAACTGGACAAACCTTTTTTAACTGTGGTTTGTTGACTGGTATCTGAAGAACATAAGAGGTGTTGCTTAGGTCCGTTTGGCAGATAACTTCTTGTTTATTTTCTGCTAATAGTAGCAATGCTTCGTGTATGTCATGTGTGTAAAGTGGGCAGAACCAGGGTAAAGGTTTATAAGCAGCAATACTGGGATAGTATTGAAGGTTTGAAGTCTTATCTTGGTAGGCTTTTATATCTTTTGATGCAGTTGCTTCTTTGATACTAAATCTGTTCATGAGAAGCGTGCGGTTGACATACCCTAATACGAAAGCGCAAAGGTCAATAAAAACCAATCTTTGATTCTGCCTATCTAGGATGAAATCTGACATACGGTCTCCAAAATCAATAAAACCTCGTATTATTTTATACACCGTATGTTATCATACGTTGTGTCGGTAGTTTACCTCAGGTTTTCGGTTGTGAAAATAAAGAAATTATCTAATTTAATCCGAAAGGTTCAACTTCATGAAAATGTAAACCTAGATGATCTTCGTGCCGAAATTAGTAAATTGCCGCTGAAGAATCATCATTTCGAATTAACCGATATTAGAGCAATAAAGAACGAAAGAGGCTCTTTATATCAGGTGACGTATTTTAATCCTGATTTATTGAATGAAATTTTAATGCTCATTAGCAGTGCTGGAATTGATCGCAAATCGGCAGCCAATCAAAATATGAGTCACAATCATAAGGTCGATGGTTCATTTCTATTGATTCGTCATGCAAAAAGCCATCCTCAGGTTGTGACAATCGATGTTACAGGTGAGTTTTTTAGTCCTGTGAAGCAATCTCAAATTGCTGTGGTTGTTGAGAATCGTCAGATTTTTTTATTTGCAAATAGATTTAAAGAGTTTTTAATTAAACATACTGATGTACCAGTAGATGAAACAACAGATTTTATTTTTGGTGCAGGCAATGAATTGCCAAATTCATATCATGCTAAGTTCTTGCAAAGTTATGATCACCTTTATCTATGTTTGGATATGGATTTAGGGGGGTTAATGATAGCTAACAATTTAATATCTACGTTAAAACAATCAAACATTACTTTTGTCCAGCCACATGATATTAAATCTCGTCTTGAGGCTGTTCGTATTAGGCGTGAGCATGATTACTTATTAGGTGTTAGTAATTTTATATCAATCGCACATCCAGTACTAAAACCTTATGCTCAACTAATAAGAAGTATGGGTTGTACGCTTGAACAGGAGAGCTTTTTATGAGTAGCCTTCAACTTTTAGAAGATACTAAGTTCATATTAAAACGTCTTATATTGGTCAATTCTGCTGGTCATGCATATTCCGAGATTATGCTTGATAATCATTTAGCTATGTTTGGCAGTAATAACGTTGGTAAAACAGCAAGTCTTGCTGCAACAAAGCTATTATTATTTCCTGAAAATAACTTTAGGAACTGTGAATCAAAATTCCGATTCGTTGGAGATGATGGCCCATATTCAGGTGAGGCATCACATGGTTTTTACTTTCCAAGTAGTAGCTCATTTCTAGCACTTGAAGTAAAAAACGACTTGGGAAACTTCTGTATGGTTCTTTATCGACCTGCTGCCAACACAAGCGTTACAAGATTGGATTACAATAGGGTTTTTATTCCTGTTCCATATGAACAGTTACGTCCATTGTTTTGGGATGAAACAGAGAGTGAAGAAGGTAGGTTTGCTAGTGAGATCAGTTTAGAAAAATTACTTGATTTTGCGAAAGTAAATAAGGGAAAAGAAATTTCTGAACCTAAGCGAATAGCTGAAGTAATGTTTGGTAGTTATGGTACAGCTGAAGGCAAGTTTTGTGTTCTGCCACTAAAAGACATTTCAAGCGATTCAATATCAGCATTCCGCGATATCTATAACTTAGCTTTTGCATCAGCGAGTAATAGCAAGGAAACATTGCCGTCTGCTATAGCGGCTTTGATTGAAATGCAGCGTGGTCGAGATAAAGAAAAAATTGATTTAAACCTGAATAAAACTTATCAAGAATATCAAGAGTTAGTTAAAGATAAGAATCGACTTGAATTGCTTGATAGTGTAAGTGGTGAATTTAGCTTACTCCATGGCATATATAAATCATTAAATGAACGCATTGAAGAGTATTCTACAAATTTTCATGCGTTACACCGTTGGTTAAGCGATTCTAGGAATAACATCGGCCCACGTGCCCAAGAGAATCAAGCATTAGTCTCATCAGCCAGTGAAATACTCACCATTCATAGTAATAGTCTAAATGAACTGCATCAAAAGGAAATATACACTAAGGGGCAATACGAGTTAAAAGAAAAAGAATTTATAAAAAGGGAGAAAAAACTAATTTCATGGCAAGTGAAAATGGGAGCGTATCATGGTCAAGAATTGCCAGAAATACTGAAGGTATTAGACGAAGATATACTTGGCTTTGATGAAAGTATCGAAGCGTTAAGTAGTATTGAAGCTAACGTTAATACTTTAGCCCAGAAGAAAGCTGAATTACAACAGAAACAGCGCCAGCACGACAATATAGAGTTGATCCTACAAAATGAAAGCCATCAACTTTGGAATCAATTATCAGAACATGCCGTCCAAGTTTTAAATACGATTGACTCACGTCTCAACAGTGTTGCTATTGCATTAGATTCATCAGCTAAAGATATCATTGAAAGCTTTGCGAATTTATTTGAGTTTAAGGAATCAACTGGAGATTTCTTTTTTAAAAACACTCTTCTTAATGAGCACCAATTTATTGCCTTCGACCCTAATAAAAATCGTTTAAAAAATGAGGAGAAGTTGCTGACTCTAAAAAAGGAAATCACAAAAGCACAGGCTAAAATAGATGAGCTAGATGGCTATTTAAGACAAAATGTTAATAAAGCTTATACAGATGAGGAAAAAACTAAACTGATTGATAAAAGGGAGCAGTATCAATCTGATAGAGAGTTGCTAGCAGCAAAAGATAGCATCAAAGCAGCCTATGAAGAAGCAAAAATTGAATGTGCTGAGTTAAAATTAATTTGGGAAAATATCAGTAGTAAGAAGTACATAGAGGAAATGGCTTTTCAAGAAGCAGAAGCTATATTTAATGAATATGATACTGTCCGACAGCAGCTCCAATCTCATATCGAGACCTTTAATGATATTCAGGCTCAATTACGTTATGCAAACATAGAAAGGTTATTAGTACCAGACACAGCACTAACTGGGGTAGAGGAGGCTTTAATAGCTTTGCCACAAGGTCATTCGCAAATTAAGTCTCTGGCTTTCAAGTTGTCTGATATGGCAAAAAGTTTGAATAAAGAGTTTGACCGCTTCAAAGAAAAATTCCAAAGATTTATGATTGATGTCCCTGAAGTCGGGGTCGAAGCTCATACTCAAGACCCAAGTATGATGGACTTTTTGGTGCCTATTTATAAATATGCAACGATATTCAATACATTGGAATATCAAAAAAAGGACTTCTCACAAAAGGTGACTAAACACAACAATGAAATTCGCGCTCAAGTGGAAGAAATCGTTGAAGCTAATGCTCAACTGGAACGCCAGATAAAAACCATTAACACTCAATTAAATGGTCATCGTGTTTCTAATCTATCTAATATCACATTAGATTTAGAAACGATTAAAGATTTTGACAGTCTTAGATATACAGTAGAAAAGTACAATGTAAGTGGTGATACATTACCAGATGAGTCCTTTTACACTTCTCTTTTGACGTTTTTTGGCAAAAACCAAAACTCAAATGGTCGTCTCAAAATGGTCAATTTGATTAAATCTATTGGCTATAAATACTCAATTAATGATGGACCATTGGTTTCAAAATCGCAATCTAAAGGAACAACCACAACTATTACAGCATTTGTGTCTTCGATCTTATTAGCTGAAATTAAAGAGGTTAATACCAAAGTACATTTACCAATTGTAGTTGATGAGGTAGCCGCATTGGATGCCGATAACTCTGAAGCAGTAGTAAAGCATATTTCTGGACAAGGATTCTCAATTTTCTGTGCAACACCAAAATTTGAAGCCCATATCGCGAACTGTACTGGTAGACACATTTTAATTGATCAGTATCGACCAGATAAGGTTTTATTAAACACGTGTCAATTACACATTCTACCGCGTCATGTTAGTGTCTTTGGAGGGGAAGATGCTGGTTAATCGCTCATACATTATTCAAGCAATTCTCGATGAACAAGATGAATTTTTTAAATTCATTGATTACATTAATGAGAACAATACTGGCGGAGAGTTCCCAATCCAGTTATATGTAGATTTTTATAATCAGACGATCCTACCAAAGGTAAATATCGATCCACTTAAGTTAAAACTTAAAAACATTTTGGATAGAAAATCCATGGTTGAAAATGGCATTTTCTTCGAAATGAAGGGGAGTGGTATGTTTGCCATAAACAACATTGTTTTAGAAATTCTCAGTTTTATAGATACAAAAAGAAGCAAGCAAATATTTGAAGTTCAATTTGAGTTATTACGTGAAAATACAATATCGTTAGCAAAAGAGATCCAAAAACATCCTATTGGTAGTGAAGAACAACTAGAAGCAATTGCGGCTTTCAGGCAACTATTAAATGAAGTTCAGACAAAAGTTATCGAAAACCATAAAGTATTGGATGCAAAAGTAAACGATTTTTCTGCTGAATACGCACGTTACCAGTCTGGTGACACTTCAATTACACTCGATGGTTTATTTCAACGTATTGACACTCTATACCAACGTAATGTCAAGCCATTTATTCAATTCACAACCACTGAAAATTTAGTTGTAGGTGGTTCATTTACTACCGCAATTTCTCAAATCATTAAATACTTTGATACTCAAGACTTAAATGATTTAGCTAAATTTTTAAGCTTTCGAAAGACATCAATTACTACGTATTACAAAGATGTAGGTGATACCAATAGAAAGATTCAACGGACGCTAAATCAAATCGGTAGTGACAGATCAATGTATTTGGCAATTGAACACTTATGGTCAAAAATTGATGAGTACGTGGATACCAAACGACATGGTGGTGGAAGTAAAATTAAGTTAAACAAGTGCGCAGAAGTTTTTGATGCAATAAGTACTTTTGATGGGTTGTTCACTCATAACCGCAATTATGGTGAACGTTTAAATCTACAAGCTGAAGGTAACTTTCATCGTTTTGAGTGGCATTACGAACGTATTTTATCAAAACCAGTACAAGCTAAGATTAAACAGCAACAGCCATTACCAGCAAAGATTTATAAAAATCTTGAGAGAACAAATAAGATAGCTCGATTGGTTTATCAGATGCAGCTACCTAATCAGATAGATGACATAGTTTGGTATATACACGAAACCTTTCAATCAAATTTGTCCGAATATTGCTTAACCGATTTACTTGATGGTTTAGAGGCCCTTTTACCGAGGTTAAAAGGTGGAACAAAAGGAACTTCACGTCGGAATAGAGTTGAGGATGAAAACTATTATTATGACTACTCAATTTTGAAGTTTGATAAGGAGCTAATCTATGTCTGTTAATAAAAATTATGCAGCAAAAATCTACAGTCATCTAATAAATGGAAAAGTATTAGTTCGAGAAATTATCCAAAATGATAATTTAATAAATAATTATCTGTTTAGTGAGGTCATGGATAACCTTAAAGCATATGAAGACCAATATGCAATGTGTGGATTTAATTTTATTAATACTGGTGATTATGTGTATATTTCAGATAAGCAACCGCCTAATGATCGAAAAACTGATGTAGGGATGAAAGCCCAAATACTTTTGCTAATGGTTGGTAAATACCTTAATAGCCGGAATTTAAGCCTGACTAAATTCTCAACATTATCCGCAGGTATTACACAGGAGGAACTTGAAGAAATACAGAGTATTGGTGATAACGCTGATATCCTTGTTAGAGCAGGCATGGGGAATGGATTCCTATCTAGTTTCAAATCAAACCTTGTTGAACGAAATATTGTGTTAGAAAAAACATCCTCAAAA
>NZ_SGSW01000081.1:0-7202 GCF_004209125.1 Acinetobacter sp. WCHAc060033
TTTGGCTTGGGCTTCTCTCTAACAATAAACTTAAAACCAACGACTGACCGCCCTTGTTTAACGTTTTCATAAGTGAGTTCAATGTCTGTATTAGCTGTAATTTCATCTAATGAAGGCTTAATTACACGATCTTTTAAATTACATAGCTTGTCGTAGGACTTTGGCAAACCTAACTCAGTTTTTATATGCTCTAAGGACATTTCAAATTGTCCCATAGCTTGATATTTTTTTGCTAAATGATATAGGTCGAATGAGTAGTCTTTTTTCAGACTGAGTACGATGTCTTTTTTGTACTTAGTGTATGGATTTAATTTGTCAAACTCTTTGAGCATCAAAAGAACTTCCTCTGGGAAGCATATGGATATTGAACCATTCTCATATATTGCTCTAATGACCCAGTTACAGTAGGTTTTTTTCTTATTATCACCATAGGAAAAATAACGTCTTAACAGATTTTTACTCGCTTCTTCCATTTGCGAATACGCTGAGTTGGTTTTTATACCGCATTCTTTTGCAAAGCTTTCAGATGTTATGGTGATTGCATCTTTTTCAGTTGCATCAATTGTCCGAGCTATAGGACTAGCAAGAATTAATAAGCGTTTTTCATCAATACTCATGCTTTTAAAGCACTCTTGAATCGTATTTTGCATAACAACCCAAGATACAGGGTAGGTTTTTTTATAATCCATTAAACTACATTCCGCAAGAAGTAGTTTTTTATATCATATTGATTTATTTTTGCACACGATTTTTGTAGTTTTTAACATAAAACTACATTAAGTATAGTGTAGTTTAGTTCATGCCATTTGTAGTTTCTAATCATGCCATTTGTAGTTTCTAATGTGCCAAAATCATGCCATTTGTAGTTTAGTTCATGCCATTTGTAGTTTTTTAAAGTCTGAAAGCCTTGCACTGTATGATCTAAAAGGGTGTCTAAAAGTATTTAAAAGCTTTTTAAAAGAATAAAAGAGATTTAAAGACAAAATCAAAGGCTATGGCACTCGCTTCGCTCGTGTCGTTTCAAAAGCAAAAGCAAGATCAAAAGCATTGATAATGTATTCGCTCCGCTCATACTTTTTTAAAAGCAAAAACTTCAACGTTCGCACCCATTCGGGATGCTCTGTACTTACCGTTTTAAATTAAAAGGGAGTTTGTAATCAGGGAGAAGGCAAGTGCGAAATTTTTATGATGCTCAATCGCTCGTAGACACTCGCTCGGTTTAAACTTATTTGAGTCGAAAAGAAAAGTACAAAGCGAACGGAGTGTGAGCGACATAACGAAAAATCACCCACTTCCTCCCATTGATTACTGCTTTTGCTGAATTAGATTTTTAATCTAATTCAAAATCATTGCTTTGTTTTGGTTTGTTTTCAGGTTCTGGCGTTGGCTGTGAGATATATTTTTCGGGACCTGGGGATTTTATCTCTGTGATTAAGTTTTTTATGTCTTCAAAAGTCTCTAAACAGTTTTTGTATGCTTCTCTTTGAGACTTAAAATGCTCATTTTGGGGCTTTAAAATCATTTCACATTTCAAAAATTTAAGCATTCTGTCGTCATTTTTAATGATCTTCTCAATTTGTTCGTAGTCTGAAGTGCGGATATTGCTACTTGCACGAAGCATGTACTTTTTCAAGTTGTCAGTTTTTTCAGATATAAACTCAATGAGTTGTAAGTGATTTTTGCTTTGATATGCTTGGTCTTGCTTCTTCGTAAGTATCTTATGTGAGTCGATATAACCGGGGTAGTAACCGTCGTACCGTAAATTTATAAAATTAGATGCAGGTTGTGGCTCCAGTCTAATATTTTCAATTAAATCGGTTAGCTGTTTAACTTTGAGATCAATGCTATTAAGTCGCCAAGTGTTGTCTCTAGCTTCGCTATTTGCTTGCTCTGAGTCTCTAAGTCGTCGTCTATAGTTTGTGACACTTTGAGTTGCGAGAGCTTCAAGAGAGCTTGTTGTAGGTCTGTTTGCTGTGCTGTGATCGTCTTTTGTGTTGGTGCTAGCGATGTTTGCACTAAGTTGTTGATAATGTCGGTTAAATTCAGTCGATTTAAGGCTTGTATTAATTGCGTCTGCAATTGGTTTTGCAGACTTACTTGAAATTCTTGCTGTAATTGCTCCGAAAAGTTGCCCTGTTCGAGCTTTGAAAGCTCTGCTTTCAGTGTCAAAATCAAAGCTTGTTGAGCTTCTTTCTCGGCTAACAAGTTGTTGATTTTGCTTTTTAAACTCAGCTCGACTTCGCTGTAGTCGCTCAAAATGGTCTTTAATGAATCGATTTGTTGACTCAAAACCTTGTTTTGCTCGGCTAACAAGTTGTTTTGTTGCATCAATAAGCTGTTTTGCTCTGTCAAAAATTGGTCGATTTCGGTCTGCATGATCTAGTTCCGTATTTGTTTCAAGTAATTGGTTTGGCTTGTTATCGCTTGTGCATTCTGTTGAATTATTTGCTTTTGTGCTTCGATGGTTTTCAGATTGCTTTTTATTTGAAAGGCGAAATAAAAACTGATTAAAAGCATCAACGCTGTAAATATCGCTATCCCAAGTAGTCCGTGAAATGCTTTCTGGCTGTTTAATTTTTCCGTCAAAAGACTCTGCAACTGGCTCTCTATTTGCTCGCTTTGGTTCGCTATCGCTTGCTGTACTTGGTGTTGAATACTGTTCTGTAGGAGCTTTTCGTCGATTCTGAGGTTCTGCAACTGCTTGTTGATCTGAGTCTGTAGAGCGTGAATTGAGGTTGAAAACGAATCTATGCTCGATTTCACTTTTGATATTTCCGATAGGTCTATATTCGCTAACTGCGTTTGCAGTGCGTCTATTTGCTCCGTATAGCTCGCTGTTAGCGATTTTATGGCTTGGGGTGATAGATTCCCTATTTCGGTCAAAATCGCTCTGAGATGCGATTTTATGGCCGATGTTGTCTGCTGTACTTCGTTTAAAAGTATAGTGCTGTTGGTGATAGGTCTCTCGCTTTGCTCGATAGTCATCTCGAACGTTTTCAGCGTTTCGGAGAGTTGTTGCAAGCTCACTTGCAGTTGGTCTGCTTTCTGCTTCTGCTCTGAGACGCTCTGAATAAAGTCCAATTTCGAATTGTTCATGATAAAAATCGCCTGAAAGTCTATGTTTTTTGCCATTATTAAGAGTGACAGTTACTGTTTGCTTGGCTCTGACTGAAGCCACGCCCTCAAGTTGCTCGATACAACTAACTATTTCGGCTCTATTTTTTACTATTTGTGTTTTTAAAAGCGTTTTGACGTAGTTATCCACGGTCTTACAAAACTGTTTTTTTGTGAGCGTCTCAAGGTCTTGGCTTGTCAAAATATTTTTTGCTTGGGCATTCAGTTTGGCAATGTGATTCGGCTCTTGTGTCGTTTTCATCAAAAGCAAGTCATCTGGGCGTGACCATTGATATTTTGTGTTGAAATAATCACGCAGCGAGTCGAAATGTTTTTCGTGGTGAGGTGGTGCAATATTCAGTGATTTACCGCTTTGAATATCGAGCCTAGGAGCTAAAACGTGAATGTGCTTTGAGCCATCCTCATCTGTATGAAGGACTGCAAAAAGGTGGTACTGCGAGGGATCTAGTCCCGAAAAAGCATGTTTTTCAAAGTCGTTTAAAACCTCTTGAATCTGCTCGTTAGTCGGATCGTCTTCTTTTGACCATGCGATTACGCCACTGGTGTACTTCCACAAGTGAGGACTGGCATCACAAATGGCGTTGAATGTGGTCGCATCACCACGCAAAACATCAACCCCTACCCGAACATTGCCAAGATGATCGAGCTTATCTAAAACATACGCTGAAGCGTGTGCAGGCGACCCTTTGCCGTGGTTTAAAAATTTAATATGCACTTTCATCCTCCTCAGCCAGTTGTACCGAAGACAACTGCTTTTTAAGCCGTTCTGGGCTTTGTCTGCTGATTTTGGGAAGTGCAGGGAATACTTGTTCTAACTCGGTTTGAATGCCTTTTAAAACTGAAAAAATACTGAAAATATCTAACTTGCGTTGCTCTTGCGGATCAGCATTTTTAATGATGTTCAATGCTCTGGCAATTTGGTTCAGGTTGTTACCGATTTTGGATAGCTCAAGCAGTAAAGCTGGATCTGTTTTTTGATAGCGTTTAACCACTTCGATTACGGTTTTAACTTTGAGCCTAGGCTTCTTTTGTTCTTCTTTGGGCTGTTTAACCGTGATGGCATTTTGCATAACTTCACGTTGAATCAGGGAGTGAATAAAGTCTGTAAAAGTCGTGCCCTCCTTTTCGAGGTGCTTCTCCAGTTGCTCTAGCTGTAGCTCGGTGAGTCTAAAAATTTTACTTTTACTTCGCATATACACATCCCACTAACAGGCTTTTGGTTTTGCTTTTAAGTCAACTTTGTTGACTTGCCCATCTGTGATGGGCCTGGGGTATTAGGGGTTTCCCCTAACAAGTCCCTGTATATCGAAATTCGCAGAATTTTGTATATACAGGTAGGCTTGCTTATCTTATTTAGTAATCTAATTACATTCTACTATATCGGTCAATATTTGTATAAAAAGATCAAAAAAAGGTTTATTAGGTAATAACACTTAAATTTCGTATATGAGTTTTTATGTTGAAATTATGATGAAAATGGGGGACTGACTCATTTACATAACTTTTAAAGGGGAGAAGCAATCCAATAGCCGTAGGTAGAACAAACTTCAGGAATAGAGCGAGTAACAGATTTTGGTATTACTGATGATGGCCCTCCACCAAGAATAATTTCATCCCCTATAAAAACTTTATTATTATTAAATCTATTGGTGATGCTAATCCTGCCATCCTTTGTATATTCTAAATTACTATTATTAGCCCAAATAATAAATGAACTGGTATCACTACCAAGCCGAATACAACCATAAGGGTCTACATGCAGTTTTCCACCAGAAAGTGATGCTCTTGCACCAGAATTAGCATGCTTAATAAAAACTATAGGTTCTACTGCTTCGATGGAGTTAGATACGGGTTGGAGCTTCGCCATACAGCCAGCAAGTAATGTAATAACTATAAAAGTTTGAGCTAAATTTTTTATTCTCATATTGAACTCTTTGAAGGTCATGCAGTGCAGTACTTTGCTTAGCTTCTTTCAAACTTTCTCATATCGCAACTGGCGCAAAGTGGCTCGACTTTGGAACATGGCTAAAGCCATATTTCAAAGCATCGAACTAAAGTTAGCCAAAAATCTCTGAATGACTATCCAACTGGTGTAATTCTAAAACATCATCACCCATTAGCCTATAAATCAAGACTAAATCAGGTTTAATGTGGCAATCTCGACAATTTTTAAACTCAGCCCCACCCTTTAATGGATGATCTAGGTATTTTTCAGGCAATGGCCTATTAGCGACTAAACAGTCCAGTACCTCTGCCCATTCAGCCGTAACCAAATCTAAATAACGTCTTTTAATATCTCGTTTAAATGAGCTGGTTACGATGATCTTTCGTTTAGCCATGAGCTTCATCCGACATGGCTTTGATCGCTTCTTCTACTGTTTCGTACTCGGTGTACTCCCCATTTTCAATTTCTTTAAGAGATTGAAGCAACTTTGCTGCTGCTTTAGGGGTCAGAGTTGGTTCTTTCGCATAGTCAAAAGCTAAGGGAACAGTTCTTGTTTTCACCACCTGATTTAAAAAAAGTTTAAATGCTTGTGGCATGGTTAAACCATATTCTTCAAAAATATGATTTGCATTATCCCTCAAGTCTTCTTCTAAACGCATATTAAAATTGACTGCGGACATGGTTAATTCCTCTAAAACCAATAATGTAAAGATAATATAAGGCATTATCTTTACATATTCATTACTTTTGATGTAATAAATGGTTTCTAACAGCTAAATTTCGTATAACGGCCATTATGTTAAATTGAAAATTGATCAAAAAATTCTTTATCAAATTTTTCAACAATAGGTATCGCTAGAGATAATTGCTGTTGCCCAGTGTCAGTGATACTAATCAAATTAGTTCGTAGATCTTGAGGATTAACTTTTTTTTCAATAAAGCCTTTCATTTCTAAACGAGATATTATTTGAGATATATGCATCCTATCCATGTTTGTAAGTTTTGATATATCTTGTTGATTGAAAATCTTGCATTTGTCATTTAGCCATCCGCATATAGCAAGAATAGCGAATTGCGGTTGAGTCATATCTAAGGGCTTTAAAAGAATATTCAGTTGATGTTGCCAATTTAAAAAGCTTTGCCAAAATCTAAAGCCAGGGCTATTTTTAGGACCCTCATAAACAGAAAAAAACCACTTTGTATCTACCATATTTTCACTTACCTTCAATAAAACTTTTTAATGAACATAAAGTGCTAGGCAGTGACTTTTGAATAGACTTACCAATGAGATATTTAAATAAAAATTGGAAAGGACCTGAAAAGGTAACACTATGTATCACAATGGTTCCTTCATCATCTTTAACTAATTCATGCTTAAATAGCATGTGACAAAGAGGTAATTTGCTTGAAACAGTAAATGATTTTCCTTGAGTAACCTCAGTAATCTCAATAGATGTTTTTGGACCTTTTTTAGGTTTTAGTATCCCTTTAGCTCCAATAGTTAAACCATTAGGAATGTCTACAGAAGAAACTTCAGGGTCCCAAACTAACCATGATTTTATGTCTTGATATAAATTAAATATATTATCAGGAGAAGATTTAATTCGAATTGTTTTGATAATTTCCATTTTAAATCCCATATTGTAAATATATTTACAATATACATGTAGTAAAGAGATTATTCAAATTCTCTAAAATTAACATAATACACCTTATGCGAAATGCGCTATAATTAACCTTAGAAATCAATGCTGTAGTTTCTAATTTTCGGCCCAATCAACCTAGATTGGGCTTTTTTTATGATTATTCACGTTCCACGCCTATTTTTTAAGCTATGTTTCACAGAATTTGTTAGCTTATATGGATAATTTGATTTTATGGTTTGAAATCCGTTTTTTGATGTAGAGCCTTCAAAATTCGTTTAGCCGTTTCTTCCCTTACACTTTTGGGATCTCGTAAAATCCCACTAATCCAAATTGCAAAGGTAGGATAGTCAGGAAAATTACTAAGGTCAGAGAGTTCAGACAGTTTAGATAGAATTGTGCTGTATTTATTAATTTGAGCATCAGACATATTACAGAATAGATCTACTGTTTTTATATCTCTTTTTGGTGCTAAGAGT
>NZ_SGSW01000082.1:0-6999 GCF_004209125.1 Acinetobacter sp. WCHAc060033
TCAATTCGACAGTGAAACATCACAAGGTGCTCGTTACCGCGTTGGCATTGAAAAGCCTACTTTTTATATCTTAAAGCTAAAAGAAAAAAAGGATTTTGCACTTAAAGGCTTTCAGCAAAAGTACGATTTATATCGTGAATATCCGAATACTTTGTTCAAGATCCAAGATAACAAAGTATCAGAAAAGCTGAACGATTTGCTTACTAAAGCAGTTACAGCCAAATCAAATTCAGATTACTACGACCGTTTAGATGACGCTGGCCATTTTGCTTCTGCAGATTATAAGAAGTGGAAACGTGCTAGTCGTGGCTTAATGTAGGAGATGGATCATGAACAATACAAATAATCAAAATATTAACGCACTTCAGCAGATTCAAGCTGAATTAAAAGCCCCTAAAAGCAAAACAAACACATTTGGTAAATATAACTATCGTAATTGTGAAGACATTCTTGAAGCCGTTAAACCACTTCTTCAGAAATATGACGCATCACTGATTATCACAGACGAAGTTCAAGAAGTTGCTGGTGTAGTTGTCGTGACAGCAAAAGTTATTTTCACAGACGCGAGTGGAAAAGAAACTGTTGTCAAAGCTCATGCTGGTGTTGAAATTAATAAGAAAGGTATGGATGTTGCTCAGACGTTTGGCGCATCAAGTTCTTACGCTCGTAAATACGCTTTAAATGGCCTGTTCTTGATTGATGACACCAAAGACTATGACTCTGATGAGTATCACAACCAAGTGAATCATGCTGCTCAATCTAATAATACAAAGTCAAATTCTAGACAAGCTCAACAATCTAATAGCAACCAGAATAGCCAATCAAATGGACAGCAACAAAGGCCTTTAGCACAACGCTATAACGATGCTTTAGGTGCAATAAAAGGGGCTAAAAAGCCTCAAACATTAGACAAGGCTATCAACACATTTGCCAATACTCAATTTGATGCATCAATTAGACGCGCATGTAAAGCTCGTGCAGATCAAATGGGATGGTTTGAAGCACCGCCAGTGAATCAAGTTCAGCAACAAAATCAAGTACAGCATTGAGGAATAAAATGAGTATCTTAAATGGTTTTGAACTTGAAAACGGTGAAACTCAATGAAAACCGTAGTCAAAAGAAAGAACCTAGATGCTTTTCGCATCTGGTTCACCAAACTTGGTTATCAAGTTTCAAATTTAAAAGAAAAGGGTTTCACGGCGCGTACAAGCGACCGTGGAATCAAAAAAAAGCATCATTATGTTTTAGTCACTGACACTTTAAATGGTAATCCTGCTGCTTTTGAGCTTGGTAAAGAATTTGAAGATCATCTGGCTTCACCAGACTTTCTAGAAGTCAAAGGGGATAAAAATGGAGTTTTGTCTTTTGTTGCTTGAAATTTTATTGATTGTAAGCGGAACGATTGTAATTAATTTTGAAGTATAGAGTTGGTGATATGGATTCTGCTAAAGATTTTCAAAAAGAAGTGGCAAAAAAGAACTTTGAAAACGCAAAAAATAAAGTAATCAAGGTTCTGAAAAATGAGCCATTCGGCTTGTCTGTGAGTCAATTAATGACTGCTTCTAGACTCAGTGTAAAAACAGTAAAGGCAATTCTTCAGTGTGCTGAGTTTAAAACTGAAAATGAAGTTTATTTTTTAAAAGTTCAGCAGGTGGCGTGATGGATATTCAAAAAGAAGAATTTATTAAACGATTTAAAAGCACTTTTGTATATGACTTGCTCTCACAAACACTTACTGATGAACAATTGTTTGAGCACGTTAATGATACTAATGGTGACATTATTTGGTTTAAAGATCAGACGCGCCAAATGTGGTTTATGTGGCAAGCAGCCCAACAAATGGCTGTGCCTGAAAGTAGAACTGATTTTGAGATAATAGATCAAACATTAAAACTAGTTGATCTACTGGCATCATCTATGAATGTTTATCAGCGTGATCCTAATAGCAAAGTCTACCCTTTTGAGTCTAAAAATCCACGTGTAAATGAATGGTGGTGTACAGCTTGTAAAATACAAGATTTACTTACACAAACTGATCCTGAAAATTGTGATTTTGAAGAATACAAAGCCATGATCGAAGCACAGGAGCGGAGTCATGATTGATGTTTGTGATGTGTGCGGAACAAACTCTGATAATTGCATTCATTTTGAGTCAATGATGGTTTGTGATGTTTGCAGTGATGATTTTGAATGTATGTCAAAACATAGTGATGTGTGTGCTGAACTTGATGATGAGTTTAGTGAAGAGGAGGAAGGTTGATGACTTGTTTAGTAAAAGTTTCAAAATTTCTTGAGTTGGTGTATGGAGATGATGAAAATGCAACGCCACCTTCTCCACAAACAATTACACGAGCTTGTCGCAAAGGTGAATTACCAGCTAAACAAAAAGGCAAGCTCTGGTATATCGACTGGGATCTTTATCAAAAGCAAACTGGTGATGATCTTGTTGATAAAGTTTTGAGAGGTTGATATGGGACGTCCAAGAAAAAAAAGGGAATCTTGATGTGCCAACAAACCTTTATCGTGGTGATGGTAAATCGTGGCGATATCGCCACCCCGTCACCGGTAAATTCCACTCAATGGGTATTGATAGACAAAAAGCTTTTCAAGCAGCACGCAAACTTAATGACTTATTGATACCTGAGGTGGATTTGGTCGCAAAAGTTTCAGGTAGCGTGGCATTTGGTGAGTTTTCTGAAAATTGGTTTTTACACAAGCGCAGAAAAGATGGAAAGCCATTATCTAAAAGCACAAAGCAAACCTATCGTATTTATCTAACGTTCTGTCAAAACAAATGGCGTGACTTAAGTATGGATAGCATTACATTGCTGATGATCAATGCTCACTTGGATTCTTTAACAACCGTACCAAGTAATCAAACAAGATCTATCTTAATGGAAATATTTGATCTTGCTGTGAGTAAAGGCTTATGTCCTGATAACCCAGCACAGCTAACTTTACGAAAATTTCCGCATAAAGAACGAAAGAGACATACCGTTGAAGGACTAGCGATAATTCGTGATGCAGCCGAACCATGGATGAAGAATGCCATTGATCTAGCGATGCTAACGACACAAAGACGCATCGATATTATCAATATGAAATGGGAACATATAGTTGATGGGTATTTACACGTTGCACAAGAAAAAACAACGGATGATCCCGAAGATGAATTCGAGGTTTCCGAAGGTGCTGGTTACGTGCGGATTAAAATTGATGAAGAACTACAAAAGGTTTTAGATCAATGTAACGATGGGATTGATAGCCCTTTTATTATTCATAGAGTACCGAACCGTAAAGGACGTCCTAATATCGATGTTGTGAAAGAACATTTCACTCAATTAGACAAACAATATATCACTAAAAATTTTGCAAAGTTAGCAACATCAACCAATGCATATCCAAACTATACATCTAAGCAACGCCCAAGTTTTCATGAAATTCGAGCATTAGCTATTTTCTTACATAAAAAAGCTGGTCGTAGTGCTCAGGCATTAGCAGGACATGCGACACCGAGGATGACAGAACATTACGAGTCTGGACATGAAATCATCTGGAATGATGTTGATATTGGAATTAAACTACCATTTGCCGATTTGACAGAAAAATAGCCTGCAAAACTATAACTTAAGTATTTGTTTTCTATAAGTTCCAAAAGTGCTATTTGCCCTATTAAAAACAAGACAAATAGCACAATAAATACTTAAATATCAATTATTTATAACAAGTTAAATACTTAACATACTATTTACAGTTTCACTGACATTTTTTGATTTAACTTGTGCTTTTAAACTTTCCAATGCAGTTTTAACTTCACTACGTTGTGGTTCAGCCAAAGTGTACCAACGTGTCAACACTTGTAATAAACGTGATCCAACAATTGGATTCTTTTCATCTAAGTATTTTGCCAAATCTACAAAATGCTGAACACCAAAACTCCAAGTATTCACAGGATTGGCATTTAAACCACCACTCACTGCACGAATACGGTTTGGTACACCCAAATCATAATCTGCATGTGATGTTAAATACTGAATCGTTTCAGCAGTCGCTTTTGGATGTGCAGCTTGGATCGTAAACCATTGATCTAAAGATAATGCTTCATCTTTAAAACGATTATAAAAATCTTGTAATACATCTTTGGCCTGTGGTGCATCATTCCAAACAAGGACTTTAAGTGCTCCTAAACGTTCAGACATATTTTCAGCATTTTTATACTGGGTATTCGCCAAATCAAAAGCCTCTTCATCCCCTTGACGTGCAATAAAGCTCAGCATAATATTTTTAAGCGCACGAACACCCATCGCTTGAGAGAATTCATTTTGCGAATCTGGATCCAGTGATAGATATGTTTCCTTAGCAAAACCACCTAATACTTTTGCTAATTGATTCAATAAAGCCTCACGTGCTTCATTAATTACAACTGGATTGTAATCTTGGTCGATACGGCTACCTAAATAACCTTCAGTAGGCACATCAAATAAGCGCGAAGCCAATAGCGGATCTTTCGCAATCACAAATGGAAGCGTTTGCTGAATTGCATTGAGATAAACTTGGGCATCATGACCATTCAACAAAATACGTTCAAGCAATGTTTGCGTTGCTTGCCATTGATTAAACCCATTGGTTTCGTATTGCAATAAGAATGCAAGTTCTTCATCTGAATAATTAAATTCCAGATTTACAGGTGCTGAGAAATTACGCAACAATGATGCAACTGGTTTTTCAGTAATACCTGTAAATTCAATCGTTGCTTCATTTTGATCAAATAAATAAACACCATCATTTACACCATTTTCAAACAATGCATCAGAATGAAGTGCATACTGCTCACCTGTTTTTGCATTAAATAAAGCCAATGCAACTGGGATCGGTACAGCTTTTAAGTTTGGATATTTAGCATGTGCTTTCAAACTTTGCTTAAAGCTCAAACGATATGTCTGCTTTGCTGCATCGTATTCACCTTTTGCCTCAAGTTTTGGCGTACCAGGTTGGTTGTACCAAATTAAGAAAGCTGATAAATCCACACCTGAGCCCGCTGTTAAAGCAGCAACCCAATCTTCAACCGTCACCGCTTGACCATCATGACGTTTGAAATATTCATCCGTACCTTTACGGAATTTTTCTTTACCCAACAAAGTTGCCATCATGCGGTTAATTTCCGCACCTTTTTCATATACTGTCGCTGTGTAGAAATTATTAATTTCGACAAAATGATCTGGGCGTGGAGGATGTGACAATGGGCCTGCATCTTCAGGGAACTGATGTGCTTTTAACACCGCAACATCATCAATACGTTGTACCGCAGCGGATTGTAAATCTTCCGAGAATGACTGATCACGGAAAACGGTTAAGCCTTCTTTGAGACACAATTGGAACCAATCACGGCAAGTAATACGGTTACCCGTCCAGTTATGAAAGTACTCATGGGCAATAACAGATTGAACTCGCATGATTGCAGCATCAGTCGTATATTCTTCATCTGCAAGTACACATGAAGTATTGAAAATATTTAAGCCTTTATTTTCCATTGCGCCCATGTTGAAAGCGCTGGTTGCCACGATCATATAATTATCAAGGTCATAAGGGCGACCATAATGCTCTTCATCCCAACGCATTGAGTGCTTTAAAGCTTCCATTGCAATATGACATTTTGGAATATCTTTTTCTTCAGCGTAAATTTCTAAAGCGACATCACGACCTTCAGAAGTTGTATAGCGATCTTTTAAAACTGCCAAATCACCAATCACACAAGCAAATAAATAACTTGGTTTTTTGGTCGGATCTTGCCAAATTGTATAATGACGGCTTTCACCTGCTTCACCCGCTTCGATCAAATTACCATTTGCCAATAAAACAGGATATTTTTTATCTGCTTCAACACGCGTCGTGAAAACCGAAAGCACATCTGGGCGATCTGGATAAAAAGTAATTTTACGGAAACCTTCAGGCTCATTTTGCGTTACAAATAAATTACCCGCAGCTTGATACAAGCCCTCAAGTTGAGTATTTGATTCAGGATGGATAAGCACTGAAATTTCGACAATTGCAGCATCTGGTGTATTTGAAATAACCAGTTGCTCAGTATCCAGCTGATACTCACTTTCTGTAAGTTGCTTTCCATTAATCGAAATGGATTTTAATTCAAGATCACGACCAAGTAATACTAAATCGCCAGCCGCTTGTCGTTGCATGACTAATTTAGAATCGACTTGAGTATGGTCATCATACACTTGGATATTGAGATCAATGGAATCTACAACATAGGAAGGTTTTTGATAATCTTTTAAATAAACAGTTTGTTGTGCTTCAACTATAGGGTTTGCCGCAATATTCATATGATGTCCTGATCCTATTGTTTGCTTAGACTTGTCTTGTAATGTGATATGCATTGATCATAGGTCAATTTTCACAACTTGTCTGTGCGATTACTTAACTTCTATATGGGACTAGATCAGTTTGATTTCAATTGTTTCAATACAAAAAACTTAAGGATTGTGCTTTATTTATACAAAAACCATTGGAGTGTTTAAAAGTATATCTCACACCGTCTATTACAAAAAAGACCGCTTTTTTAAAGCGGTCTTATACAGTGAACTTATTAGTTGTATTAGTAGTTTATACAAGTATAACTTTTATCACCCATCATAATTGCGCCTGTTTTATAAGTCGTCCCACTTTGATTGTTATATGTCATTTGCCATATATTGTGATTTGAATCAAGCATACTCAATATACTTACGCCATTAATTGGTGCTGTATCACCGTGTTGTTCATTTGCAGTTAAACTTATAGACACATTTTTACTTGGCATTTTTATAGTTAAGGTATTTCCTGAACGCGTTACGCTACATGCTCCATTTACCATATTTGTATTTGAAACATTTTGAGTTACAAGATCTAAGACTTGACCAAAATTACCTGTGAAACTGGTAAAACCTGCCGTACTTCCTGTTCCTGTTCCTGTTCCTGTTCCTGTTCCTGTTCCTGTTCCTGTT
>NZ_SGSW01000083.1:0-6861 GCF_004209125.1 Acinetobacter sp. WCHAc060033
ACGCCGTAATCAGCAGGGTACTTATCGAAATCAAAACCAACTTTTAAGATGTAATCATCAAGTTTGATTACTGCAGTACCTGAATGATCAGAATCTAATTTAAGCGTTTGAACTTCATAGGTAGATGGAGTGATTGCAGGGATAGCAACAGGCGGTTTGTATTCAGTTGAATCAGGGTTATATGCGAATGCAATAACACCTGTAGTGAACAAGCCCGCAAGTGCTGCGACTTTAATAAAGCCAAAAGGCTGTACACTATGTGTAACAGCAGGGTTGATGGATTGAGGTTTTATGTTCATACTTATCTCACTCTGTAGAGTAAAAGCCCCTCTCCGTCGAAAGCTAGGGGTTTTTTATTAGCTGGTGAAAAATAATTTAGTATTTACTAAATACAATGTCAATAGTATTCACTAAATATTTAGTGAAATAATTTAGTTTTATGCTTTAATAGACAAAAGAAAACCACTCAATAGGTGAGTAAATGAGTCTAGGAAATGAAATACATGAATGGCGTAAGCAGATTGTTGAAAAATTACTGCTAAATGGTGTAAAGCCTGAAGATTTGGAAAAGCAGGTAAGCGCTGCACAAAAACTTATTTATGGAAGCTACATTGATACTGTGGTGATTGAATGCCCACTTAAATTTAAGGATGAGTTAAAAGCCACTCTTTTGGAGTTTTCACAAAAGAATGGCTGCCATGTGATTTCTAAGGTCAATCGCTAGATAAGAGACGACCTCCAGCAAGTGGCTTGTTATGTGTGCGCTCCTCATCACATGCTTCTTCAATTTCTGCATGTGATTCTTTATAGGCTTGAACCCAATCAGATGCAGTAGTTTTTTAATTGGCAAGTTTTGATTTAGTAAGCTCTAACGCTAGAGCTTCTATAATTTCAGGTTTCATATTTCCTCCGATATTTATGAATGCTTGAGATCAATGTTGGTGTAGAGTCTTAGCTTCATAATATCAGAGGGGGTATGGATTTTTAAAAAGAAAACCCTGCATATAGCAGGGCGACGAGATAGATTTTACTTAGTTATTATAGGTTATCCTTCAGTAACCTTGTTGGTGATTGTAGGTTCTAGGTGTTACAGGTAAATAAAAACCCACGCGGGGTGGGTTAAGGGAGTTTGCTAAATCATGAAAATTGTAATCATACAACCAAATAAACTTGAGGTTGAAACAATTGCTCAAGCAATTAGAAAAAACATCAATTCTTGCTCGTTGAAAAAGCTCCAAAACTATAAGAGCTAACATCAGAGAGACGAATGGATATAGCTGCAGCATCGGAGTCTTCGGATGGCAAGAAGACAGATCCTGATATATACCTAGCATTCTTTAAATATAGAAATTTTTGGCAGTAAGAATCTGGAATTTTTTCAATATCTTCTTCCGTTAAATGATCCTTAATTGTGCCATCTTCGTTAAAAAAATCTTTCTTTTCAATATTTAAAGCATCATGAATTGGCTTAAAGATAGCGTTTAAATTTAAATTGTAAAACTCTTCTTCCCCTATCATTATTCCACTTATTAATTGGCCTGATACATTAAGAGTAATTGGGATTTGGTATCCATTATCAGGGTTGTTGGTCAAGTTGCTTAATAAATGTAAGTAAATATTAGTATTTCTATCGCGCTTTTGGCTCATCTTTTCATCTCCACCCGATCCAAAGGACTGCGTCGGGTTCGCAGTTTATAAAACCATTGAACCCCAACAAAAAGCCACCAGTACAAGTAGCACCACCAGTTTCATGTAGTCAAATTTATTCATTTTTAAATTCTTCTCTAAAATTCATTCACCCAACACGATCTTAGGGTTGTGTTGGGTGAATAGTTTTTTATTTAAGACAAACTTCTTTATATACAGTACCAATGTCTCTATGTATGTTTATTTTTACAGCCTCTGAAGAATTACGTAAGTCAAAACTACCTTGATATACAATAGATTTCTTTGAGCAGTTAACTTTTATCTTATGGGGTATTTTTAAGCTCAATCTATTGCCTCCCGTTTCATATTTTACAAGTAGCGTTCCATCAGGCCGTTTTTCAATATTTTCATCAATCCTAACAACAGAGCCAGCAGCTCGATTTTCTTCAGTAGAAATATCTTTCCAAGGTTCTGCATTTACCTGTGGTGTAATTATCAAAATATAAATTAGTAGACTTTGAATTCTCATTTATTTATCCAAATACTTCTCTAAAAATTCATCTATCCATTCTTGCGCTACATCAAGATTTGTTATATCCGCCAACTTTAGACTGGTTTCTTCCGCTTCGTTAAAGCCCTCAATAATGACTTCAAAGATATTCGCTTCATTAATCACTTCACGCGCCATTTCAGCAGGGTCATAGCTTTGCTTGGCTTTTTTAAGTGAAGTAATCTGCTTATCAATACCTTCGCCAATTTTACCTAATGCTAATTTGAATTCTTGGCGATTAATTGTTAGAGAGGTTTTTGATTTATTTAGTGTTGCGATCATTTTGTGTGCCTTATTTGGGATTTTGACCATACTTATGGTTTAACCAATGCCAACTCCAATCGACCGACAAAATTAATTTCATTAAGCTGATCATTTGTAATAAATTCATCTGGATATCGATTTTTATCAGGGTTGTCACTGGTAAGTTTTACGGTTTTAGATACAGCATAACTTACAAATACTCTTTTCATACGCAACTCGTGATTATGGGTGAACACATAAACACTTCCACTTTTAAGCGCATTAGGATCCTTATCAGATACATCTACAAACAAAGGACTATCGGGTGCTACGGTTGGATACATACTGTATTCTGTTGAATAAATAATTCGTAAATTCTTTGGATTTGTTTGAATCCCCATAATTTTTAAAATATATGGATCAATCTCGAGATATTCACTTACATCCTCTAAGAAGTTTTCTATACCTGAGCCACAAGAAGCCTTCACATCCTTATAAACAGGGATTTGAACATTAGAAGCTTTACCTCTGGATTCAGCGCTCTTAAATTCAATTGGTGAAATAAAAATTCCAGTATCCTGTTTGGTGTCTAAATTTGGATCATTTTTACTTTCTAGATCCAGTAATCCTATCTCCCAGCCAACTTTGTTTTCAAGATTTCGCGCAGCACGCTCACCAAAGCTCCCATGACCATTTATAAGTTGTGAGATATGACTAGGGTTTAAATCATAATGTTCACAGAAAGCTACATCATTCTTAAAACCTTTACTTTTAATTTCAGCATCTATGGCTGTGCGCAAATTTGTGCGTCTTAAAGCTACTTTATCCATATTTAGTATTTCATATAGTTTTTAGTAAAAAGTAAATTCATAAACACTAAATTAAATTTGACATGTTTGATAATTAAAATTAGTATTTACTAAATATTTTACATAAAGGTGGAAATATGACTCAAACCAACACCGAACAACTCAAAAGCTACTTTATGAACTTGAGCGCTGATGAAAGGGTTGAGTTCGCCAAAAAATGCTTAACCACAGTTGGTAATTTGCAACAAATAATTTATGTCAATAAAAAATGTGGAGCACCGCTCGCAATCCGAATCGACAAAGCAAGCCAAGGAAAAGTGTCTTGTGACCAACTTTGCCCTGATGCTGATTTCAACTATTTACGTGGTACGCAGATTAGAAAAGTGTCTAGAGAGCAATCAATATTACCATCAGCCTAGGAACCATCATAAGCAAAGTATTAACCTTTGTTCATAAGAAATAAACGTGAATAAAAACAAGGATTCACATATGGAAATCTGTAAAGAGACAAAAACAGCTCTTCATCAAATGATCAGACACTCAACAGGTATAACGCCAAAGGAAATTGCTGATCTGACTGGCGACTCGCATAACACGATTTGCAACTACGCAAATATGAATATGCCAGACCACATGCCGAGTTTAAAAAAATTTGAAGCAATGCTGATGTTTACTCAAAACCCAGCGGTTCTAAAAGTATGGGCTCACAAGTTGGGTTTTGTTTTAGTACCGGTAGGTGCAGATGGGGAACGCCATCGAGAAATGAATGTTCTTGAAGCGATGATGCTCACGAATGTCGCAAGCGGAAAAGCAAATCAAAAAGTGTATGAGGTTCTAGAGGACAACATTGTTACACCTCAAGAATACGAAGAAGCACACATTATTTTTCAACGAATTATTGAGTGTGCTACAGCAGCAGACAAGGCTTTGCAAAAACAGGCTGAAAAATATATTTCAGTAAATCAAAAAGAAAAAGCCTGATGGGTGAGAACAGGCTTTTAGTAATTCAAAACTTCAGAAGGTATTGAATATGAAATCAAATATATCAAAACATCCATGCCAAGGCAAATGTACTGATTTTAAAGAAGAGCAGTGTAAAACGTGTTTAGTGCCTGAAAGTGCGCAATGCGCCGTGACTACGACTTTGAATCAAAAATATATCAAAGGCGATGTAGTTGCATACATGAACCACATTGAATTTGATGATTTGCACACAGTTGAAGCATATCAACCTGAAAATCATTACTGGCTGGACAACGGACAACTTGTTTATGAATCATGGATTCGATCTGCGACGGTAGCGGAATTAGATGCGAACCGTCGTTTAAGTGAATCTGAGTTGGCGATGGCGGAGGTTTCATGAGTAGTTTTCACAACAATCAAGAATTTCAGAACGCCAGAAGCACTCAGTCATTTTACGAGCCAGCTTTAAAAATTCTAAGCGAAATGATGGAAGTCAAAATAGCAACTCTACAGAAGCGCAACCACAACATTGGAAATGCAATGGTTTCTAAAGTGGAGTTTATGAATGAGTTAGCAAGACGTTTGCGAATAAGTCAGTGGAATGCTCAACAAATCATTTCAAGTTTAGTTAAATCAAATTCGGTAATTGCGAGCGTTGGTTTTGTAAAACCCAAGGCAGGTGAAGCATGAAAAAGAAACAAGATATTAGTGTTTCACCAGCACCGATTGAAACGATCATCCCATTGCTTGATCCAGTGCGTATTTACACCCCGAAAGAACTTGCTGCCATGCCTCTGTCACAAATGAACGAAGCAATCGAAGCCCAAGAGAAGTATTTTATTCTTGAGCACACAACACGCATGGGGGGGGCTGCTATAGCCATCAGAAGCTCATTGCAAAATGGCGGTTGCTTGGTTCAAGTCAAAGAAAAGTCACGTACACGCTACAAGCTGAACAACGAGTTCATAGAGCCTCGGATTGTGCATCAGCTGGCGAAGCGCGGTTTAGTGAATTTAGGGGGTGCTAAGTGAGTAAATTTGTACCGAACTCATTCCAAGTGCCTAATGCCTTTGTTGACGAGGTTTTATCCAAGATCTCTGACGCTTCGTGCAAACTGTACCTTGTGATTTGCCGTAAAACACGTGGCTGGAATAAAGAGATGGATTCAATCTCTTTAACCCAGTTTGAGGAGATTACAGGCAAGACTCGCCCAACAGTAATTAAGTGTCTACGTGAGCTAATCAAGGTTGGATTAGTTGTGGAATTAAAAAGCACGTTCCACGGAAATACTTATAAATTAGGTGAAGAAACTAGCATTGGATTGGTTGTTAAATTCCCTAGTAAAAATATTTTACTAGATGAAAAACAGCCAAATGCTAGTAAAAATTCTTTACCTTTGCTAGTAAAAAATTTTAACTACACTAGTAAAAATATTTTACCACTGCTAGTAAAAAATTTTTACACACAAAGTATCACTATCAAAAACAACTCTACAAAGAATAAAAAAATAAATAAAAAAAGTGAGAGTGTTTCTGAAAAACCAAAAGCAATAGAGCGAACTTCATTTGATCCAAAGTCAGCTGAATTACCAAATCTGGTTAATCGTGATTTGTGGAACCAATTTGTTGAAATGCGAGTAGGGATTAAAAAACCGCTCACTGAAAACGCCGTAAATCTGATCTTGAAAAAACTTGAATCATTCGGAGTTTTAGCAAATCAATCTTTGGAAAACTCAATCATTGGAAATTATCAGGGAGTTTTTCAACCGAAACAGCAATTCCAATCAAATAACCCATCTGTAAACAACAATCGCAATGTGAACGATGCGTGGGCTAATCGCCAGCAATCAGATGAACCGTTTTACGGAACTGTTGAAATTCCTGAGGGCTTCGTATGAACGCAATGACAATGATTTCAAAAAAATTCCCTAAGTCTGAAATCGCATGTCTTGAACATGGAGTGGCAAAAGTTCAGGTAGGTCCTGAATTGATTTGTCCGAAATGCGCGATAGCTCTGGTGAACTCCAACAACGCAAATCGACAAGATGAGGTGAACAAAGCAGTGTGCAAAAAACACATGGATGGAGCAATGATTCCTGAAAGACATGCTAAATCAACTCTGTCGAATTATTTAACCAAAACCCAAAGACAGGCTCATACCTTACAAATCTGTGTGAATTATACCCAACAAATTATTAAAAATTTGAATGGAAATTTGATCATGGTTGGATCAACTGGCACTGGTAAAACACACCTTGCATGTGGTGTTGCTAAAACTCTCTTAAAAAACGGTTTAAAGGCTCGTTACATCACCAGTGAGGAAATTGCAAACCGAATCATGAAGGCTTGGGATCGTGATACCAGGGATCAATCTGAGGAATCTGTAATTTATGATTTTGCGCAGTATGAGTTGCTAATTGTTGATGAATACGGACTGCATGACCGCGATAAACGTACAGAGCTAGTACACAAGGTTTTGACTGAGCGATATGACTTAAAAAAACCAACCATGTTGATTTCAAATTTTACACTTGAGCACCTGCAGAAAGATCTAGGTGATCGGTTGTGGTCTCGTTTTCAGCATGATGGCTTAACGGTTGTTGAGTGTAATTGGGCTGATCAACGAATGGGTGGTGGGGTTCTATGAATG
>NZ_SGSW01000084.1:0-6693 GCF_004209125.1 Acinetobacter sp. WCHAc060033
CGTTTTATTTTTATTTAGTAGTAAACTGCTGCCCCACCAAATTCCTAAAATCACCAAGGCCAATGTGCAAATACTGAGAAATATTTTATTATTTCGTAATACACCCACTTGTTGACTCACTGATCTACCCTCAAAAATATTTTCTCTCAGGATAAATTTAAGTTCTTAAGATCTAATTAAGTTTGGAAATCCAATTTTTTCAGGATCTAAAGGGTAATTTCCACTTAAGCATAATATCTCGGTTATTTCTAAAGAGCAGATGAAGGCGGAAAAAGAAAACCATATCCCCCCTTATCTCGATAAGCAATGAGTTTGCTTAAATCAATTCAAGAATATACTCAGCCACAAAGTTTCATCTGCGTTAAAGGGCCAGGTGGTGTTTCAAAAAGTATGCTGGCATTAAACGAATCCATTATTGATATAAAAGAACACTAAATCAAAGGCTTTGAAATGATTTTCAAGCTTTTTGGAGAAGTTGCAGCTTCTCCTAAAGCCTCGCCTGATTCGATGCCGTAATCGACAATTATTGCCTTCTATACCCACAGTGAAAAATTTACCAATCAACTGTTTGCATTCTTTAAAGGTCGTAACAAAGCTATCCCAATGGTCACTTGATATACATGTATAGCTTACACCTAACTGCTTCAATTTTAATTTAAGTCGTTTTGCAGTGGCTAAATCTCGGTTACCCCATACATAAGCAACAATTTCACCTGTTTCTCGATGATAGGCATAAATTAGCCATTGTTTATTTTGCTTATGACCAACAAAAGTCCAAAACTCATCTACTTCAAGGGTTTCATAATGACTTTGCTGTGCTCGAAGTTGATATTTTGATTGGCTAAGTGTCCGTAGAACTTTACCGATACTTACTCTTTCAATTTCTGCTATATCCCTGACACCACTGCCTCGCACCATGAGGTGTAATATTTTGGTTTTGATACCTGAGTGACAGCCTTGATAACTGAGAGCATGATCACCAATAAATTGACGTCTGCATATTTTACATTGGTAATTTTGCTTACCATCTACTTTTGTGCCATTTTTCTTTATACTGTCACTTAGGCAGGCTGGACACTTGATTTCTAGAGTTATTCGCATTTCTCTATTTTATCAAAATCCAACCTGCTTTTTTTCAGCATACTTTTTGAAACACCACCATTTTTTTATATGAAAGCTGATTGAAATACACATCTAGATCATAAATCTGATTAGATAAATGCGGATCAAATCGACATCCATTTTTAAGAGAGTTTTAAGGTTAAGAACTTAAATTAATCAAATTTCGTCTTAACTGAATCATTTCTATGTCCCCTGATCGTTCACTTTATAAAGGCACTTCCGGAATACAACGTATTTTCAATGCTACCCGTTATTCCATGGCTGGTTTGAAAACCGCCTTTCAAAATGAGGCCGCCTTCCGGCAGATCCTGCTGATTAATCTTATTTTGATTCCTCTAAGCTTTTGGATGCCAGTTAGCCGAGTTGAGCAAGCGCTCATGGTCGCCGTGTGCCTGTTGGCGCTGATCATTGAACTGATTAACTCAGCGATAGAGGCAGTGGTAGATCGTATTTCCATGGAACGGCATGAACTGTCTAAAAATGCCAAGGATATGGGCAGTGCGGCTCAGTTTGTAGCACTTAGTTTAATTGCCCTGACCTGGGGCATCATTTTGGCTGGTCATTTGATTTGACCTCTGCTCTTGCTACTGCCTGAAATGGACAACTTAAAAATGATCACTGACCGTTCCCGGTTTTTACTGACCCAAACTTTACTTTTGATCTTCAGTTTTTTGATTCTTCTCAACTTCTTTGACATTGGAGGAGTGCTGGACTTACAGCTCATCTATCCCTTTATCGATGATCATGGTCAATTTCCCCTTCGACAACAATGGGCACTGGCAGAACTCAATCATCGCTATGTGAAAGACCTGCTGATTCTAGTGTATATCACATTATTACTGGGCTGGTTGGCATCACTAAAATGGCAGAACTGGCATACGCGGCGCTGGGAATTTGGCTATTTTTTTAGCATGGTGGTGCTGACCACGGCCTCGATCGGAATTTTAAAATCTCAGTCGGCCCATGCCTGTCCCTGGGATATGACCATACCTACCCATAACGGGATTTTGTGGGATTTTAGTGCTACTGCGGGCCACTGTTTTCCTGGAGGGCATGCATCTAGTGGTTTTGCGTTGATGGCTGGTTATTTTGTTTATCGCATTTCTAACCGCAAGCGTGCTTATTTTCTTCTGATCGCTGCAGTAATTTTAGGGTTGACCATGGGCTGGGCACAAATGATGCGCGGAGCACATTTCCTGAGTCATAATTTATGGACTGGCTGGATTATCTGGTGCATGAATGTCATTGGCTATACGCTGTTTAGCCATAAACTACCCATAGAAAAGACCACTCCTATACTCTCTAGTATCAGGCAACCTTAACTCCAAAAAAACCAGAAGCTTATTCGCTTAGGCTTCGATTAAAGGAAGCTTGACCTGTACACAAAGGCCACTCAGATTGGTACTTCGCGAAAATTCTAGTGTTCCACCCAAGCGCTCGGTGGCTTTATCTACAATGGATAAACCCAAACCGCTGCCAATTTCTGCATGGTTATGTATCCGGTAGAAGCGTTGCCGGATCTGATTGAATTGAGCAGGATCTATCTCTGCCCCACTGTCTTCAATTTGTAAAACCGCCTGCCGTCCTTGCTGGAAAATAGATACATTAATCACGCCATCCTTCGGACTATATTTAATTGCATTATCAATTAAATTATAAATAATCGAGTGCAAGGCCGAAGCTTGGCCCTGAATCAACAGTTCCTGCTGCTGTTCTACGCCCAAATCAATGTCTTTCTGTAGCGCCAATTGAATTAGTTCTTCGATACAGGTGGCTGTCATTTGATTCAGTGATAGCAATTGAACAGGTTCGCTTAAACCTTCGGTCACATCCTGTTTGGCCAGACTCAATAACTGGTTGACCAGATGCTGCATACGCAAAATGCCTTGACTCAAATTATGGATAGACTCGCTTTGAGGGAACTGCTGTAGCAAAATTTGCAGCTGTAAGTTTAGTGCTGTCAGTGGCGTGCGTAATTCATGGGCAGAATCTGCTACAAATTGACGTTGTTCCTGTTGGGCCAGAGAAATGCGGCCAAAAAAATAATTCATTTCCTGAATGATCGGTTCCAGCTCCAAGGGATAATCTTTCATTGCAATTGGCTTTAAGTCTTGTGCCTTGCGGCTGGCCAATTCAGTTTTAAAATCATTGAGCGGCTGAAAATTTTTCCGGATCATCCAGCCTAAGCCAAATACTGCAAAAGGTAAAAAAAGCACATAAGGAAGAAACATATTGGCTGCCAGCTCCAGCGCCAGTTCCTGCCGGACATTTTGCTGCTGGCTCACCTGAATCTGTAATTGCTTACCAGGAATAATATAAGTTAACCAGGTTCCATACGGCGTTTGATGCTTGTAGAAACCTGCTTTCCTGACCGGCGCCACCAGAACATCCTGCAGATGCAAGGAAGTGGCTGTATCTGTATAGGACCAGATATCTACAAATAAATCTTCTTCACTGTATTGTTTTGCCAGATCGATTTGACTTTGCAGGGGCTGCGGATGATTTTCTGAAATGCGCTCTGCCAGGCTTTGCATCTGTTTATCCAGTACTTCATTAATTTCTTCGAGCGCAATCCGGTATGCAGCAAAGATCAGCACACAGCCCAGCACCACGCTAAACAGTGAAATATAAATAACTAGACGTTTTTGCAAGGAATAACGTTTCTGCATGGCGCTCATCCTAAGCGATACCCTAGCCCACGTATGGTACGTATGAAGTCTTTTCCTAGTTTTGCCCGCAGATGATGGATATAAACTTCTACCGTATTACTGCTTACATCACTATCAAAATCATAAAGCTTGTCTTCTAAATCGTTTTTAGAAAAAATTTTGCTAGGATGCATGAGGAGTGCAGTGAGAATAGACCATTCCCGATTAGATAACTCGATCGGTTCATCATTAAAGCATGCAATGTGCTGTTCCAGGTCCAGTTCCAGCCCACTGTGTGATAATTTCTTATTTATATCTGTCACAGTATTTTTTAAACCACTACGGCGTATTAAGGCATGAATACGGGCCAGTAGCTCGTCAAATTCATAGGGTTTAATCAAGTAATCATCTGCTCCCTGATTCAGCCCATCTACCCGATTTTGTAACTGATCCCGGGCAGAGATAATCAGCACCGGTAAATTCGGAAACTTCTGCCGGATATTTTTTAGCACCAGCATGCCATCCATCATCGGCAAGCCTAAATCGAGCAGGACAATATCGTAGACCTGCTGCTGTAACTGTTTTAAACCCTCAATCCCATTATTGACCCAATGCACATCAAACTGATGCAGCTTGAGCAATGTTTCAGTCGACTCGGCAATCATAAAGTCATCTTCAATAATCAGTATTTTATGCATTTCAAGCTCTGTTCTTTAAGGATGGTGAGCATTGTGCAAGCATATCATTTTTAGCTTCAGTCACTTGCGTTTTTATATCCAGTAAACTTAATAAGCTGGGGAAAAGATGATCCTGACTACGGGCCTGTTCGGTCTGTCCTTTGAGACAGCTGACCTGCTGGGTATTCTGCTGCTTCCAGGCATCGGAGAACCACATCAGCATCGGGACATGGGTTTGCTGGGTCGGTGCCATGCTATAAGGAGCACCATGCAGGTATAAACCATGCTCTCCGGTGGATTCTCCATGATCAGACAGGTACCAGAAACCGGTCTGATATTGAGTCTGCTGCTTTAAAGTTTCAATGATCTGGGCAAGAACATGGTCTGTATATACAATCGAATTATCATAGCTATTCTTTAATTCTTCTGTACTACAGCCCTGAATAGCATTGGTATTACAGGTCGGTTGAAATGGCTGATATGGCGCTTTGGAACGCTTGTAATATGCGGGGCCATGACTACCCATCTGATGCAGTACAATTAATTGTGGTTTCGGGTTGTTTTTATCCAGATGTGCCAGATAATCTTTCAGGCTATCCACCAGGATTTCATCAAAACATTCACCACCGGCATCACACCACTTCTGTTTCAGTTGTGCCGGAATCTGGTATTTTTGTACCCGGTCACAGGCACCTTTACAGCCCGAATTATTATCAATCCAGGTCACCTGATACCCGGCGCGCTGAGCAATATCCAGTAAACCTTCTCGGTGGCTGGCTAACTGTTCATCATAGGTTTCACGTGACATGCCCGAAAACATACAAGGGACTGAAACAGCTGTGGCAGTTCCACAAGAGCTGACCTGATTGAAATTAATTACTGGTAACTTGCTCAGTTCAGGATTGGTATTGCGCGCATAGCCATTTAAAGCGAAACTCTCGGCACGTGCAGTTTCTCCCACTACCAGCACCATCAATTTGGGTTGTTTCTGTATTTGAGCCTGCTGCAGCAGATGGGCATCTTCACCATAAGGAATCAAAGGCAAATTCGCTTTAGGTGCTTTCTTTTTATAGTAGGATACGGTGGATGCAATGCTATTTTGTGGGGAAATCATGCCCTTCAGATCGCGGTGCTCGCGGAAGATGGCTGCATAATCGACATAAAAACAGAATAACAGTCCTAGAATCAATACGGCCGAAAGCAGACTGCTAAGGCTTTTATGCAACAATTGACGCCCGAAAGATGCAGGCTGAATGTTCAGCATCCAGATGATACACAAAGGAAAAATTACAAAGACCAGCGTCCAGATCACCAGCCGTATTGACCAGAGATCACGGACTTCCCGAGCATCGGTCTGCAGCATATTCTGGATCTGGTCCGGCGTAATAACAACCCCCAGACTATTGACAAAATAAGCACTAAAACCGCCCAGAATGATCAGCACACTGGCCAGTATCTTGGCATTCCATTTCCAGTTCAGCCACTGCAAGACCAGATTGTACAAGCCGATAACTACCAGGACTGTAGCCGCCAATAATGCGCCTGCCTTGAGGTTGGTATAAGGCGTCAATTGATGGATTTTCTGATAGAAAGCAAAGTTTAAGACCAGTCCCAGCCAAATGGCGAGTAAAAGGTTGAAGCGTGCAAGGCTGATGGGTTTGATCTGGCGTAGACCGGGAAAAGAAGGCAGCTTAAGCATTTTTTTAGTTCAAAGACTTTAATATGCTTTAGCCTAAAATTTGAATCTTAAAAATGACTTAAAATAATCTGAGAACTACAAAAACTTATACATATTTTGATTTCAAATCAAATCTGATAAAACTAAAAATGCAGCCCAAGCACGTTGGGGAAAATCCGCAAGTAATGCTCAAGCAAATCATGAGCACAGCCCGAGTATTACTCAAGTCATGCTTGAACCATGCCCTGAATAGCCACCACTTTCCTAGACAAATACAGCCCAAAGAATGATTTCACCCTGAAAATGCCGACCATGGAAGGGATTCATATGCTGCACCTTTAGCTAAAAGAGGATTCAGCTTACCATTAGTGGTTATTTGCAACAGTGCCCTATTTACCGCTGGGTTCAGCGCTACGCCCCTGAAATAGAAAAACGCTTACGCTGGTATTGGCGTAATCCTACAGATCTGAGCTCATGGCATATTGATGAAACTTATGTAAAAGTAAATGGACAATGGTCTTATCTGTATCGTGCAGTCGATCAACGTGGCTATACGATTGATTTTTAT
>NZ_SGSW01000085.1:0-6317 GCF_004209125.1 Acinetobacter sp. WCHAc060033
GATGTTTATAACATCATTTGAGGAGCAGAATATCACTTATAGGAGTTGTTCAAATTTACGGATCCATCTCTTCTAAACATACTGAAAATTTTGATTTTCGTTGTAGCTTTAGTTATTTTTATTAAATTCATTATAAGTGAATACTTAGGTGTAATTTTTAGCAAAGAAATTACAGTTTTTGCGGGGATGTTTTTAGCACTCGCAATTCTTGTTTATGAAATTATTTCAATTTGTATATCTAGACTAATTAATAAAATTCACTATGACGCAGATCAACGTGAAGCTATTGAAACATTTGAAAAGCATCAACTTAATGTTGGCTTTATCGTAGCTGACTTGCCAAAAGATCAAAAAAACAATGAGTTAAAAGATTGTGTTGAAGCTTATATCACTCTAGCGAAACAAAATTTACCATTTGTTTTGATTAATTCAGACAATGTATCTACTTCAGGAATATATTTTTCAGGGCAACGTGGAAAGCGTGACCATAATAAATACAAAATCATCATTAAAAGAAACTTAGACTAAAAACAACCTTTTAGAAAAATAAAAAAGCCAGTATAGAACTGGCTTTTTTTGCTTAGTACGCTTAAAAATAATTTTCTTCAGGATACCTAATTCTTTGTAGAACAACTCCAATTAAGCCCGCTACAAGCATGTAAACCGCTTTCATATACCACATGCCCCACATAACGGTAATTGTGGTCGCTGAAAATTCTTGTACTGGCTGACCAAGAAAATTAGTTGTTTGATTAAATGATTTTTCTGAAGCTTCAAGCGCATAATAATTTAATGCAGGGAATAAGCAGACAACCAATAAAACAGCTACCGTAGGGTAAAGCATAGCTTTAGGTATATCCCATTTGATAGCAAAGTACAGCGCCACTACCAAAGCAATTAAGCCAACACTAGACTTCATTCCAGTGGCAAAATCTAAACCTACGGCACTTGAGCCTTTCCATACTAGAAAGCAAAAAACAGCTATCAGAAAAGCGACAAAGCCCGCAAAAATTTTAAATTGTTCCTGTTCTTGGTAATCCATATATGAATCCTTAACTATTAACTGCGGTGTCAGTATGATTGTTATAGCCTAACAACGGTTTATTTTCAGGTGGTGGAATGTCTACAACGTCCCGATCGACATTGACCAGAATTGATGTGAACTCACTTGAAGCAATCAATTCCTTTGCTTCAGTAATATAAGAATCTTCAGTCTGATCATTGATTAAGTAAAATGCCGTTGGTGGGTTGGTGTCTGTAAGCAATACGTTTGCAATTGGACTTTTAGGGCTTAGATTATATCGCAAGCACTTAATGAATGACCTATTCTGCATTGTAAGCGTGTCTAAGAGTTCTTTTTCACCCAAGCTCTCAAATGGTAGCCAAGTTTGATTTAAAGGCACTAGAGCAATTTCTTCAATCTTTGCGATACCACTATCCGCAAATCCAAAAGTCCCAATTGCTAATAGGTTTACATCGTCTTGATAATGCGCCTGCTCAAGCTCGGCTTCAAAGCGTTTATTAACTCGGCTATACATTTTTGCATCCATAAATAAATGCAAGGTTGGGGCATGTTTTAGAATGATTCTGCCCCCATCAAAACGTGCATCTTCAATAGACTTAATCACACCAATAAATATTTTTAATGGGCGTTTATTGCCTTTAACTTTCAGGTCTGCCAACTCTGCTTTTCTTCGGGCTTCAATCTCATTGTGTTTGGTTTGGTCGTAATATTCAGGGATATAAACCAATCCACTTAAATCATCTTTTTTATTCTTTTTATCATTCAAAGCTACTTTTAATGCCTTGCGAAATTGAAACCAATTATGCTTCATGTTCGGTTGGTGGCGGTTTAACAAAGCTTCTTCAAGCAAGTAATCTAACGTCCCTTTTAAGGTCAATTTTGTTGTTTCAGCTTTTACAGTATCTTTAGGTGTATCACTTGGCGTAGGCGCTTGTTTGGATACATTGCTTTTTGACAAACTGAACTCAAACTTTAAAACACTTGCCCCTGTTTCATCTGTCTTGATAGCTTCCCCAATAACCTCGCCTAGTCCTGAAATTTCAGTAGGTGGCTCATAGCTTAGGCAACTAAAGTCGTGCTGATCTGCGCTGTTAGGCATACGCTTTAAAACAAAGTTTTCGCCAATTTTAGCGATATACATTTCAATGTTTTTTTGTGGCAGACAAGCGCAAATAGGTCTAATCCCTTTTTGATAACACTCTTGCAAAATTGCCTGTGTTAATACTTCATCATCAGGACTAACAATTTTTCCATTATGTATAAAATTATTCATAAAACCGCCCTCATTTAATATTTAGGTGTGTTTCGATTAGGCGTATTTGGGTTTTTAATACGCTGATTAGGTGCATTCAAATTGTCTTTTGGTGCATTCGCTTTTTGCTTTAAAAGCTGTTCTCTAAACTCTGTATAGACTTCAGTTTTATGCCGTGAATCGAATCTAGCTTTTGACTGGTCTTTAAACTCATTAAAGTATTTATCTGAATATTCAAGATTCAATTTATTGAAAGGAATCTCGTATTCTTCATTTTTAATTCGTGCTTTCATTACTGGCTTATCTTTAACTTTATAAGCATCAATAACTTTTAATTCAGTACCTTTTTCAAAAGTTACCTTTTTAAATAGTCCTGTTTTAATCTCAAGATCATTAGTAAGTTTTACAAGCTCACCTTTTGCTATATTCATATTGCCGTTAAACTTAACGATCTCGTCACCAAGTAAGGCTTTAGATTTCAAACTTGCTCTAACTTCAGAAACGATTTCTTCTTTAGTGAATGTTTTATTTTCACTGGTCAATGAATACAGCTTGCTATTTATTCCAAACAATTCACGCTTATTCTCTAAATGCAATCTATGATCATTTAAATAAGACTTCATTAAATTATCTTTAGATTCTACAAGTGTGAAGTCTGTAGAGAACTCTTTAGTTTCTGAACGTCCAAGTACCTTTTTGAAGTTTTCAAAAGCCGTTACTTCTCTTTCTACTGGTTTGTAATTATGGTCATAAGAAACTTTACCGTCAGGGGTCTTAACAGTTTCTTTTTCATTAGTTGCAAAAGTTAAAGCACTATAATTGATTTGAATATTTTGCTTATGTCGAGTTAAAGCAACATAAGTTAAATTAGCATTCATATTTTCACTAGCTACAATATAAGCACTATCTACAGTCATACCTTGTGATGAGTGAATAGTATTTGCATAGCCATGTTTGAACTGGTCATATTCCTTTAAATCAACTCTAACAATTCTGCTATCACTTTCCATTTGAACCATCATAGCTTTAGGATTATTGAATTTATCCTTTTCAAAACCTATTACTTTAGCCAGTTCACCATTACTAACTTTCATCTGTGAATTATTTTGTTTGAATACAATTTTCTCACCGATGGAAATATCTAAATCACCTTGATAGTTTTTCACAGAAACACTTTCAGGATTAAGCTTACCTTGTTTGATAAGCAATGCTCTAGCCATTCGATTTAGTTCATTCACATCACTATTTGAATGAGCAAGCATTAATTTACTTTCGCTAGAATCTTCACTCCATGACTTAACAGTTTTAGCTAAAGCTAGATCATGAGATTCGTATTCATTAACCATATTAATAGATTTATAAATATCTATTGCTTTACCTACTTCATGCTTAGAAAGATATTTAGATGCTTGAATCATCTTGTCAGATTCTTTGGCATGTTTCTGACGTTGAATATCCTCTAGTGAAGCAATATTTTTCTTATCTAAGTTTTCTTGAATATTTGCAAATACATGACCCGCACTTACTGCACTTAACTGGTAACTATCACCAACTAATTTTATTTGTGCATCGTGTTTTTCTACAAGCATAAGCAAGCGTTGCATATCTCTTGAACCGACCATGCCTGCTTCATCCAAGATCAATACAGTTTTATTATTTATTTCTAAATTACCGCTATCATACTTAGACAAGAAAGAAGCAATTGTACTACTTGGAATATCACAATCATTCGCTATAGCCTTAGCTGTAATTGCCTGTAATGCGATTCCATATACTTGATAATCAGATTCTTTATAGGCTTCAGAAACGGCACTTAGAACGTATGATTTACCTGTGCCCGCAGAACCATTCAACAATGTAATCCGATCGGTAGAAGTTAAGGTATAGAATGCTTTTTCTTGCTCACTATTAAATGTTCTTGTTTCAGCAACACGTACCGCATTTAAAGGTAATTTCTCAACTAGATTAAATGGTTTTTGAATACGGCTTTCCTCATTAGCATTATAGATAAATGTTGAGATTGATTCCTCAATACCTACAAGCTCTTTAGAAGAAAATACGACTTTATCTTTACCATATAAAGTAGCCATATCAGGGCAAGTTATTACCGATTCATAAGCTTTTAAATATTGTTCTTCACCATCTGTATGAGCCATTAAAAAACGCTCTAGCTCACGCACTGAAAAAACAGATTGATTAGAAGTTAATGCTTTAATTGCTTCGCTTGGGCGCTCAATTATTATTTCACCATTTTGATGACGTACTTGCTTAATATTTTCATTGATATGGTATTTGTGACTGCTAACGTAATCAGCTCTAAAGTTTTGGCTAGACAATTCAATACCTTGCTCTTTAAAACTTCTATGATCAATACGTGCATCAATACCTAAGTTTTCACAAAAATCATTTACATGGTTAGCCCATTCTAGGCGGGTATCAACCACAAACATTTTAGAAGAAAAATAACGATCTTTACCCGCACCGCCCTTTTCAGGGTTTACTGGATTATAACGCTTAAAATGCTTTACTTCGTCACGCTCTATACCGTCTAATTTTCTTTCAGAAAACATAAGGTGAACATGCGGGTTTTGCTGACCATCACTAGCTAGAGGACTATGAATTGCATAAGAATAAGTGAAGTTTTCACCTAAAGTTTTTTCAACAAATTTCTCTACTAATTCTTCTCTTTGTTCTTTATTAAGTTCTCTAGGTAATGAAATTTCTAATTCAGTATAAACACGCCCATTAATACGCTCATTCTTATCTGCTGACTTCCAAAAGTGTTTTGCATCAGTAGCCCATGACGGTAAATTTCCAGATTTAATATTTTCTAAATCATCTCTTTTATACTTTCCATCACGGTTAATGTAGGCGTAATGATTTGCGCCACGAGTTCCTGTAGAACCGTATTGCCTGCCTGTCTTAACTGATAAGTGATAGATCGCCATTTTATGCCTTTTTTGCTTTTGCTTTTTCTGTTTCTCGGAGAGAAACGCGGAAGCGTGCATTCCTACTGCTATAGTCATGATAACCTCTCTATATATTCGCTACAAGTGACAAAACAAATGCTTGCATTTGTCCGATTTTGAAGCAATGCAAGGCATTGATTTTAAAAGCGGTTTTTGGGGCTGATTTTTGGCTTTTTTTGTAATTTATTTTTATATAGATATGGGGTTTCACCCCAAGCCCCACATAAGGGAATAATTCCCTTATGAATCCCTACACTTCGCCAGTGGGTCATCGGGGGTAGACACTTCGTTTACACCCCCTTTAGGATTAGTGTGTTTTTTTGATTTTTGCTGATCAATATGTTTTCAGATGAGCCGTGAGCCTATGGCTTCCGTTCAGTCTGAAAAATATTGACAGTGCTATTGCCTTTGCGAACTCTTATAGTTTTTTGTTGCTTTGTATTTTTTTGGGATTTTTTAATTTTTCATTGTGATATTATTTGATCACCTTATAACTTTTGGATTAAGAAAATGAATATTGAGGATTTTAAATTTACTGAAGATCAAAAAAAATTCGTCACTGAAGAAATTGATCGTTTAAAAAAACTTGAGAACAAAAGTCAAACTGAAGAAATTATCTTAACTTTAGTTTCTAACATTGAATCAGGTACGCCAACGAAACAGCAAATTAGTTCTTTTGAACGGATTATGAAAAATGAGTTTAAAAAATATAAAGCTCGTTTAGAACTGGAAAAAATCAAGGAGGATGAAAAAAAACTTCTTGCAGGTTTAAAAAAAGAAGTCCAAGTTGCACAAGCTAAAGATCGAAAAAAACGTGAACACAAGCTTATTACAATTGGCGCTCTTTTTGAAATGGTAGACTTCCCATCTGAAGATAAAGGCATTATCACTGGGATGCTTTTAAGTGCTATTGAAAATGCAAAAAATAACCCAAGTTATTTTGATAGTTTGAAAGCTTCAGGTGACAAATTTATTAATGATCGTGAACAAGCAAAAAAATCAAAAAGCACTTTAGTTGATAATTCAGGAAGTGTTACTGCTGAATGACTAAAATTGAAATATCTTATATTTT
>NZ_SGSW01000086.1:0-6228 GCF_004209125.1 Acinetobacter sp. WCHAc060033
GTGTTTGATAAAATTTTTATGTAATTGGTTACAATATCAACTTTTGAATAACTCCATTCTTATTTTTAATTCATTAATATTGTTAAACATCTTGAAAATGACTAAATCCTAGAAATGAACACTTGAATATAATATTAAAATATATATTATTAATACATATATTATTATCAATAAGCTGATATCATCTATTCTGTGATTGCTTCTTGTTGTAGTTGTTGGTTGATTTATAGGCATTGTTATATTGTCAGAAAATAGAGTAATCAGGTCCAAAAGATCATTGGTGTAGCTGTTAAAGGTACAGCATTTTATTTAATTTTTCTGATCATCTTACTGCTGTGCAATTATTGTATTAGAGCCAAATCTAAAAATTGAATTTTAAAGCAATAAGTATTTAATCAGACATCATATCTTTACAGATATAAAGAGGTGAAAAGTAGTGAAAACAGCAGAGCAATTAATTTCAATGGCAAAAAGCCGTATTCAAGAAGTAGCAGTAGAAGACTTACTTGAAGCAATGAAAAACCATAAAACGATTCTTATCGATGTAAGAGAGCCTGAAGAGTTCCAAGCAGCTGCTATCATCGTGCTGTGAACTATCCACGTGGTATTTTAGAAATGCGTATTCATCAACACCCGTTAGTCAGTCATTACTGCGATACTATTCAGGCGCTTGAGCACTTGAAGGATTTGCCAATTTATTTGATTTGTGGGACAGGTGGTCGATCAGCTTTAGCTACAGATACTTTGCAGAATATGGGTTTTACTCAAGTTAAATCCATTCAAGGAGGACTTCAAGCATGGCTAGAACGTGGCTATCCAGTAGAGGAATGATTAATTTTTTATTTTAATCCAACTCAAATTAATAGATATTCAAGTGAGAAAGTAATGAAATATAAAGATTTAACTCAAAATATATCAGGAAGTTTAAAGATATTAGGGCAGGATTCTCCTGATTTAATGAAAAGTTTTAATCAATTGTCACAAGTAGCAATGCGTAAAGGTGTCATTGATCCAAAAACAAAAGAACTTATTGCCTTGGCTATAGGTGTTGCTTCTCGTTGTGATGGTTGTATCGGTTTTCATGTAAGAACATTAGTCAAAATGGGGATGACATTACAAGAATTGGAAGAGGTACTAGGGGTCGCAGTTTATATGGGAGGCGGGCCTTCATTGATGTATGCAGCGAATGCGTTGGAAGCATTTAAAGAATTCTCTGCTTAATTTCTTCAATCATTGGAAAACGATATGAATCAGCATTGGGATAGTCTTTATTCGCAAACACAGGATCTGTATGGCGTTTCGCCGAATCATTTTATTCAACAGATAGCAGATCAGGTCCCAATTGTGGGAAGAACTCTTGCTATAGCAGAGGGTGAAGGACGGAATATCCTTTATTTGGCTGATAAAGCGAAACAGCAAAATGATTCATTTTCAGCAGAAATATGGGATTACTCAGAAGTTGCTTTGCAACATTTATCAGCAAAAGCTCGAGAAGCTAGATTTGATTTTACACTTAGAAATATTGATCTCAGTGATGTTGAATGGCCGCGAGAGAGCTATCAAAATGTGATGTGCGTATATGGTCATTTTGACGAAGATACTCAATTCAACGTTCTCACAGGGATTCGTCAATCACTGACTAATAATGGCTGGTTTATAGGTGAGCTTTATTCTAAAGAGCAAATCCATTATCAAACAGGTGGCCCCAAAGATATCAATTATTTATACGCCCCAACGTTGATTCTTTCCATATTTAAAAATGATCATCTCTTTCATTTTTATGTAGGAGAGCTGGAACGTTATGAAGGCAAGTTGCATAACGGAAAATGTCATGTAATTCAATTTGCAATCCAAGTTAAGAAATAGGAAATAAAATTCTTTAACAGATAACATATTTAACATTTTCCCTAGAAACAGAGATTTATCGTATCAAGACGTGTTAATAATAAAGTGGCTAAAATTCTAGGCGCTAGCTTGAGAAAACGATGAAGTAAAGTTATTAATGTCTTATCTACTGGCCTCATTTGTGACTGGCAGTCAATTACCATTGATGGTTTATACACTTCTCAATAATTTATTGATTCAAATAGATGATAGAAAAGACCATGTGAAAACATGGTCTTTCTATTTTAGTTAAGGTTATCCAATACAAATTGAGGTGACTTTATAAATAGTTTGATTAAAGCCTGCGCAGAACTTGATGGATGGCGAACACCTCTTTCCCAACTTTCTAGCGTCCTTGGAGAGATACCAAGTTTAGATGCTAGTTGTTGTTGAGAGATATTCATCTTTTTGCGTGCTCTGATAATCTCTTGAGCTAAAGTTAAATTAACGATGAATGGAAAATCATGATTAATATTCACATGCTGCTGTTGAAGTAGGTTCATAAGAGTATCCTCTTCTTTTTAGATAGCTAATAAGCAAGCTGAAGCAGAAACCTAAAGCTCATAGCAATTGCCAATAAACTTAGGAAGCCGACTAACCATAGCAAGATAAACCACTGAAATTGTGATAATTTCATTAGTAACTCCTTTAATGGTAACCCTCATCGCCAACACGGACTTTATCTCTAAATACCCAATAAGCCATGATGGTGTAAATGATGATAATTGGGATCAAAATCAGTGCGCCGATCAGCGCAAACAACTGACTATTGGCTGGCGCAGCAGCATCCCAAATCGTTACTGATGGCGGAATTACATAAGGGAATATGCTAATTAGAAAACCTGTATATGCCAGAAATACCAGTGCCAAGGTGTATAAGAAAGGCATTGATTCATGACGCTTTTGACAAGCTTTAATGGTTAGATAGGTGAAAACCAACACTAAAATTGGTACAGGACTGAAATATAAAAGTTGTGGTTGTTTAAACCAGCGTTCAGCAATCATTGGGTGTGCTAAGGGGGTGTAAATACTCACTGCTGCAAAGATGAGTAGTAGTGCAATAATCAATTTCGGCATTAAACGATACATACTGCTTTGTAACAGATCATCGGTTTTCATGATGAGCCAACCACATCCCAATGCGGCATATACAACTACCACACCTAAACCTGTAAATAATGAGAAGGGTGTTAGCCAATCTAAGCCGCCACCTGCATAACGCCCATCGATAATATGTATACCCTGAATATATGCTCCAAGAATTACACCTTGTAAAAAACTCGATAATACAGATCCACCAATGAATGCAGCATCCCAAAGATGCTTAGTACGATTTGCTTTAAAACGAAACTCAAACGCAACTCCACGGAAAATCAGTGCAATCACCATAAGGATAATAGGCAAGTAAAGTGCTGATAAAACTGCGGAATATACGATAGGGAATGCTGCAAATAAACCAGCACCGCCAAGTACCATCCATGTTTCATTACCATCCCAGACAGGAGCGACCGTATTCATCATTACATCACGTTCTTGGTGGTTTTTGATGAATGGAAACAAAATCCCGATGCCGAGATCAAAGCCATCTAGCACTACATAGATGAAAACACCGGTGGCAATAATAACAATCCAGATTAAAGATAAATCAATCATGAAGACGCTCCTTGATCTCGATCATCAAGACGCTCATCTGTGGCACTCAGTGGGCGCATAGGTGTTTTAAAATGACCGACTCCACCAACTTCATCTGGTTGGTTATAAATAAATTCAGGTCCTTTGTGCATCAGTTTCAACATGTAATAAATGCCAATTCCAAAAACAATGAAATACACCACAACAAAAATAATTAAGGTTAAGCCGACCTGTTCAGCCGAAACAGGGGAAAGCGCATCTTTGGTGCGCATCACGCCGTAGACAACCCATGGCTGACGACCAACTTCTGTCGTAAACCAACCAGCTAACAATGCAATAAAACCAGAGGGGCCCATCAATAAAGCAAAGCGGTGAAACCACTTATTTTCAAATAATTTTCCTGTTTTTCTCAGCCAAACGCTGGTAACTCCCAGTAACAGCATCAACATGCCTAAACCAACCATGATACGGAAACTCCAAAAAACTACCGTCGAATTCGGACGATCTTCAGGAGCAAAGTCTTTTAAGCCTTTAACAGTACCATCCATTGAATGGGTGAGAATAAGGCTGCCTAGATTTGGAATCGCAATTGCATATTTTGTACGCTCTTCCTGCATATCGGGGATGCCAAATAAATACAAAGGCATTCCTTCATCATAGTTAGTCTCCCAATGTCCCTCCATCGCTGCTAATTTCGCTGGTTGATGTTCTAGCGTATTTAAACCATGTGCATCACCAATAAAGACTTGTAGGGGAGCTAAAATTAAAATGAGCCAGAGTGCCATCGAGAACGACTTTTTCACCAACGCATCTCGACGCCCCTTGAGCAAATGCCAAGCAGCTGTTGCCGCAACCAATAAGGCTGCTACCATAAAGGCAGCAATTGCCATGTGTGCCAATCGGTAAGGAAAAGAGGGGTTAAAAACAATAGCAAACCAATCTTGAGGTACAACAATCCCATTTTCAATGGTGAACCCTTGAGGAGTCTGCATCCAACTATTTGAAGACAGAATCCAAAACATTGAAATACAAGTGCCGACCGCAACCATAAGTGTGGCAAAAAAATGTGCTTTCTTTCCCACTCGGCCCCATCCAAAAAGCATGATTCCTAAAAATCCAGCTTCTAAGAAAAAAGCACTTAAAACTTCATAACTGAGTAAAGGTCCTGTAACTCCACCAGCAAAGCGGGAAAACTCACTCCAGTTTGTACCAAACTGATAGCTCATAACGACACCAGAAACAACGCCCATGCCAAAAGCTACAGCAAATATTTTCACCCAGAATTTGAATAGGTCATGATAAACAGGATCATTTGTTTTAAGCCATCGCCATTCTAAAACAGCAAGAAAGCTTGCCAGGCCAATAGAAATAGCGGGGAAAATAATGTGAAATGACACAGTGAATGCAAATTGAATACGCGCTAACTCAAGTGCGGTAAAACCTAAGGTCATCGTAATCCTCCACATACTAAGCATGCTCTAGATCGCATATGTCCTGATATGAGTGTGCCTACACAGGTATGTGCATTTTTTAAAAATAAAAACATAGCGATTAGTCTCTTCAACTAATTAAATTTCAAAACAATAAATAATTGCCAATAAACTTAGACAGCAAAAGAGAAAGGAGGTGCTCGACCTTGGGGGATAAGAAATAATTGCTTTAAAAGAAAGAAGATATGGAAAAAAGCTTCTTTAAAAGCTAAAAAAAGAACTTGGATTCTAACCAGAACTTCTTTTACACCAATGTCAGGTAGTGGAACGACATGTGCGTATACAACACAGTACTGGCATTGATGATTTATATCGTGATGATGGCTGGATAAAGTTTTTTGATCAAGATATGCATGATTAGTCAAACCCACGTCTTGGTGAGAGTGATTATGCGAAGAATGATCTGAACTATGTGGATTGTGAGAGGTATCTAATTGAAGAGCATGGACAATAGTTTCACAGACTGGAGAAACTTGATATTTCTCTGGGAGTAAGGGCTGAATAAAAACAGCAATCTGTAACAAGATTGCCCAAAAAGCTAGCAATCTACCTAAAACCATGATCACTTAGATGGTCTCAATTATCCAAGTAAGAAGATTAGATTGTAGCAGAATTACTATTTATTAAAAGTATAAGTGGTATTAATTTAATGGTTTTGATTTTTATTTAGCATCATGATTTTAGGATAAAGTGAAAATTTAAATAATTTTCATAAATAATTGATTTCAATCCGAATTAATTCAGATTGAAATCATGCATGATTAATTTTGCTTTAAAAAAATAATGATTAAAACTTATAAAGTAAAGCGTTAGAACACATTTTCCCGACATTGTAGGGATATTTTATTAATTTGCCGTTTATCAAAGATGAAATTTTGAGGCTGATTATATTCTTGAATTGATTTAAGCAAACTGATTGCTTCTTAAGATAAGGTGAAATGGGTGGTTTTTTTTGAGATTTCATCCATTTTTTAGGAGTAACTCAGATTTTCTTTTTAGGTAGGAATTATCATTTAGATCCCGAAGAAATTGAATTTCTAAACTTAATTAGATCTTAAGAACTTGAATTTATCCTGAGAGAAAATATTTTGAGGGTAGATCAGTGAGTCAACAAGTGAGTGTATTACGAAATAAAAAACTATTTATCAGTATTTGCACATTGGCCTTGGTGATTTTAGGAATTTGGTGGGGCAGCAGTTTACTACTAAATAAAAATAAAGCA
>NZ_SGSW01000087.1:0-5942 GCF_004209125.1 Acinetobacter sp. WCHAc060033
TCTGTGATGCACCAGTGGCTATGGTGACGCGAACCGATGACACAAAGCTGAATCTAATTGCAAAAGTTGGTATTTCGCGTACCTCTGTATTAATTAAAGAGTCCTTTTGCGTGTATGCAATGGAAACACCTGATGCGGTAATGGTGGTCCCTGACGCTACTTTAGATCACAGATTCAGTACCAATGCTATGGTGATTTCAGGACCTGGCTACCGATTTTATGCTGGCTCGCCGCTGATTGATCCCGAAGGTGCAGTGATTGGTACTATTTGTGTCTATGATCATGTTCCTAAGCAGCTGAACCAGCGGCAGATAAGCTCTTTGCAGGCTCTGTCCAGACAAGTGATCGCCATACTGGAGCTGAAAAAAGTCGGCGAACAATTACATAATACCAGCATGACGGATGCGCTGACAGGGGTGAACAACAGAAGAGCTTTTGACCTCAAGTTTGAAGCTGAATTTGCTCGCTGGCAAAGAACAGGACAATCTTTTGTACTGGCATTGATTGATATTGATCACTTTAAGAGTTTTAACGACAGCTATGGTCATGCCGCAGGAGATGAGGCACTGAGTCAAGTCGCGGCTCTGTTTCAGCGCCATAGCAGGAACTATGACTTTTTCGCCCGTTATGGTGGTGAAGAGTTTGTGCTGATCCTGCCAGGCACAGACACAGCGTCCGCAAATAAAACACTGGAAAAGTTAAGGCTGGTAGTGGCTAACCATGAGTGGTTATTACGACAATTAACGGTCAGCATAGGTTTGGCCAGCGCTGATTTATTTGACGACAAAAAGCAGTTGCTCGAAGTCGCCGATCAGATGTTATACAAAGCTAAAACCCAAGGCCGCAATCAAACCAGTGTGTTCGCCACACTGTAAGAGATCTGTTCATGCTGCGCTGATCTCAAGACCTCATAAAAACTGAGGTCTTGCTTCGGTCGATAAGCTGGTCTGATATTGGCATTATTTATTCCTTTCAAATACATGGGTAATGCGACTTACACAGATTTTTTATGCTCTCTTGGACTCCATGTGAAGGAGATCGTCACATTCTTTACATATAGAAAATAGAGTTCTTTAGCCAGCTGCAATTTCAGATTAACCGATTCGGTAAGCTTTCTGCATTTCCGGAGACAACTTTTTTAGCCAGCTTGAGAGACTGAAGCCTTTTCTATCGGTACTATTTAATTTAGTAAAATACAGATGTTCATCCCAGCGAGGACCGAAATCTACTTCTGCAAGACTTACAAGCTGTTTGTTTCTGCGAAGACGATGCTTTTGATGGTAATCTTCGGCGGGCCAAAAATAACCATTTTGTTCTCCGGCCTCAATCACCTCGGGAGATTTCTCCTTTCCAATCGCTTGAATCAGTTCTTCAGCTACTTGTTTTTGCTCCAGATCAAAAACAAAAAGTATCTGGCGATACTGGCCCTGCTTTCTACCATGAACAGACCATGATTCAAAACTTCCAAGAAGTTCCCTGTAGCTGATTTGGTCTTTATCGTAGATCACTCTGACGACTTCGGCGTGTCCGTTGATGTTGCGGTAACTCGGATCCAGAGTTGATGCTCCAGCGTAGCCAACACGTGTTTGCACTACTCCCTGCGTCCCTCCAAAATTAGAATCCGGTCCCCAAAAGCAACCCATGCCGAAAACCGTTTGACTAAGCTTCCCGATTTTCAATGCTTCTTCGATTGCTTCAGGGGTTGCAAATTCATAGCTTTCAACACCGTCTTCTTTATTCATTTTTAGATCCGACATATTTTTCTCCTAACTTTCAAGAATTGTAGCCACTCCCATTCCTCCCGCCGTGCAAACGACGATAAGGCCACGTTTTCCAGGACCAGCTGAGTGCAGTATCTTTGCTAAAACTCCGACGATCTTAGCGCCAGTAGCCGCAAACGGATGCCCAAGGGCAATGCTACTTCCACGGACATTTAGCTTCGAGCGGTCAATTTTTCCGAGAGGCTCTGATCGTCCCAAACGTGTTTTGCAGTATTCAGCAGACTCCCACGCCTTCATCGTGCAGAGCACTTGTCCAGCGAACGCCTCGTGAATTTCGTAAAAATCAAAATCCTGAAGCTTTAAGCCGTTTCGCTTCAATAATTCACTGACGGCCACAGTTGGGGCCATAAGCAAACCTTCGCCAGCGACATAATCCACGGCGGAAGTATGAGAATCCACAATCTTAGCCAACAGGGGCCAATTATTCTTTTTTGCCTCTTCTTCTGATGCTAAAAGAACGGTGGACGAGCCATCTGTGAGCGAGCTTGAATTTCCCGCCGTCAAAGTCCCTTTTTCTGATTTATCAAAAACAGGTTTTAACTTCGACAATTTTTCCAAAGTTGTATCAGCACGCAAAATTCCATCGGTCTTATTTCCTTGGAATGGAAAGACGAGATCATCATAAAACCCATCTTTATATGCTTGAGCTGCATTTCTGTGACTTGCCAGCGCTAACTCATCTTGCTCTTGGCGAGAAATATTCCACTCTTTAACCATGAGTTCGCAATGCTCACCCATTGATTTTCCGGTGCGTGGCTCAACCACTGCGGGCAACACTGGCTTTAGATCGCTAGGTTTAATTCCTAAAATGATTTTTACTTTCTCACCAAGCGTTCTGGCAGAATTCAACGCAATCAATTTTCTTGCGAAAGTTCGACTAACCATAATGGGCAAATCGCTGTTGCTATCAACACCGCCCGCAATGCCACTTTCAATTTGGTGGCTAGAAATTTTGTGAGCAATCTGAATCGTATTTTCCAAGCTCGTTCCGCAAGCACGTTGCACGTTATATGCCGGAGTGTTTGGATGCAAACCGGAGGATTGAACGACTTCACGAGCCAAATTCCAGTTAGCCGAGCTGTGCATGACAGCTCCTAAGGCTACATCGCCCACAGTTTTTCCTTCCAAGTTATATCTATCAACTAAACTCTTTAGGCTCGCCGTCATTAGTTCTTCACTTGAGACGTCTCGATATGCGGTCATAGATTTCATAAATGGAATCCGAGCTCCACCTACGATATAAACGTTTCTCGTTTTCATAATTTCACCTCCGGCTTTGTGTGCCGTTCAAAAACTTCTCCGACCTTCACGTCGTACGATTCAAAAATGTAGTCTTTGCCAAGCATCTTGGCTTTTTTGTGTTCGGGATGCTTATCCCAAGCATCGAAAGCTTCTCTGGTAAGGAACTCGACAATTAGAACATCTTCACCGTTAGGAGAAGAAAACCGCTCATGGCTTCCGTAACCAGGAATGGCTTCGACAAGCGCGGACATCTCGGCGTATCTTCTTTCAAACTCCCCACCGTGCTCCTTGGCAACACGACTGCGGACAACTGCTATAATCATTGATCTGACTCCTTACTAAGCTAATTACAATCCTCAAAAAAAAGATCTCGTTATTTCATCGAAGCTTCCAACCACTTGTCGAGATCCTTGAACTTGGGGTTTCTCAGCTTCTTTGTCCCAACCAGTATTGTCGGGAAATTTAACTTTCCAGTAGTATAAAGGGATCGCAGTTCATCAGCTGCCGCGTCGTCTTCGTGAACATCTAAAAAATCAAACTCGATTCCTTTTTCTTTCAAGTACGACTGGTAAATCTTGGTTTTATGGCAGTCTTTATGACCGAACAGCTTAATCAACACGAACGGCTCCTTTTTTCAAAAGGTTCACTTTCATAAACCCCCTCGATTTAAAAATTATTCTACAAACTTCAATGACTCCGAGTTGATGCAGAATCGAGCCCCAGAGGGCTCAGGACCATCTGGAAAAACGTGCCCTAAGTGGGCTTCGCACACATTGCATAGCACTTCGATTCTTCGTCCGTAAGTCGTGTCCAGTTCATATTGAATTACGTTGTCGGCGACGGGCTCAGAAAAACTCGGCCAACCTGTTCCCGAATCAAACTTAACGTTCGAATCAAACAGTTCAGTGTCGCAGCCCGCGCAGGCATACCGTCCTGCCTCATAAAATGAACAGAGTTCCCCAGTGTGAGGGCGCTCGGTGCCTTTCTTCCGCATGACATTAAATTGAGCGGGCGTCAGAATTTTTTTCCACTCTTCCTCGCTCTTTTCTACTTTTCTAGGAGGAGCGGGAGTGCCGTTATCGAGATAGTTGTTAATGCTTTCCCAGTTGAACATAAATTTGCTCCTTTATTTTTGGGTTTGTTCTTTAGCTATCAATCCACGCGAAGAAGTCAGTCGCGCTACCAATGAATTTTCCATCCACAAAAACTTGCGGAACAGTTTGAAGGTTGGTTTTTTTCTTCAACTCATCATAAGTCTTGGGATCGTCATCCACGCGAATTTGTTTAAAATCAACTTTTTCAGAAGTTAAGTACTCCTTCACGCGTTTACTAAACGGACAATGGTCTTTTGTGTAGATGACAACGTTCTTAAGTTCTTTCATTTTTTCCTCTTTCGTTTGATTCATGGTTTAATCTCTCTCAAAATGGCACGTGTACCCGTGGGGATTCTTCTTCAAATAGTTTTGGTGATACTCCTCAGCGTCATAAAACTCTTTTTCCAAGGCTACCGTCGTGACCACGGGATTCTCGAAGCGACCGATCTCATTGACCTCATCAATCACGTTTTCGATAATCGCTTTCTGTGCATCGTCACGATAGAACGCTGCCGAGCGATACGAAGTGCCAACATCATTTCCTTGGCGATTCTTCGTAGTCGGATCATGGATTTTGAAAAAGTAATGTAGAATCTCTTCGAGAGATATTTCGTCTTGGTCGTATTCCACGCGAACCGCTTCGGCGTGCCCCGTTTTCCCTGTTATAATATCGGCGTAGGTAGGATCATCAAAATCTCCGCCAGAGTAGCCCACCTTCGTTGACGTCACACCGTCCAGACTCCTAAGGAGGTCTTCGAGACCCCAAAAACACCCTCCGGCAACGATCACATAATCTAGTTTCATAAAGCCTCCTTAGTTTTCATCCACTTACTGATTAGACTGACTTTACAGCATGTAAAATAGATATAATATGTTCAATAGTTCGTATAACATGACCTATTGGACAGTTTACGTAGGAGCTATATATGGATGTTCTCAGTGAAATTTTAGCTCTGTACACGACAAAAATAGATAACTCATTGAAATAATGTCACAATAATTGTTTTCTAACGACGAATACTATGACACATCTCAATGAGTTATATCTTATCTTAAACAAATATCTAAAATGGAACAAGTCACATTTAAAGTGCTTTGCGCTCATCATGCTTGTGATTATTTTAAAGCAAACATGTAATCTTTCTTCTGCATCTAAAGCCTTGCCCATCAAGTGCTTACCACAATCATTTTATCGACGTATGCAGCGCTTCTTTGCAGGTCAGTATTTCGATTATCGTCAAATTTCTCAGTTGATTTTCAATATATTTTCATTCGACAAAGTGCAACTGACTTTAGATAGAACCAATTGGAAATGGGGAAAACGAAATATTAATATCCTGATGCTCGCGATCGTTTATCGTGGAATAGCGATACCTATCGTTTGGACATTACTTAATAAACGTGGAAATTCAGATACAAAAGAGCGTATTGCTTTGATTCAACGCTTTATCTCCATTTTTGGTAAAGACCGTATTGTGAATGTGTTCGCAGACAGAGAGTTTATCGGTGAGCAGTGGTTTACATGGTTAATTGAACAAGACATCAACTTCTGCATTCGTGTTAAAAAAACTTTATTGTCACCAATCATTTAGGAAAGAATCATAAAATCAGTGATTTATTTCGCCATCTTCAAGTTGGTCAAATTGAATGTCGTAAACGACGGATTTTGGTTGGTCGAGTGAAACTATATATAAGTGCACTACAGTTAGAAAATGGAGAACTTTTACTCGTCGTTTCTCCTCAGTTTAATGCCAATTCTATTCAGGATTATGCATTACGCTGGGAAATTGAAACCTTATTCAGTTGTCTCAAAGGACGCGGGTTT
>NZ_SGSW01000088.1:0-5861 GCF_004209125.1 Acinetobacter sp. WCHAc060033
TTCAATTAAATAACGGTTTATAGAAGATTAAAAGCATAAAAAAATAGCCTAAGCAGAATATTAGGTATATTAAAACCCATCTGCCTAATTCCCCTAAAAACAAATGCTCTCAACTTCTCAACTCGCCCCCAAAGCGTCGCACTTCGTGCTTTGGCTTTGGAAACGGTTGAGAGAGTTTCGGCAATACTCACCCTAAGGGCGGTCATTTAAAAAATGACGCATCCCCTAAGTATTGCCGATTTACCTGTATATATTTGGCTTCGGAGCCACGTATATCGGTCGTATCCGCACATAGCTTTGCACACTATGCAGACAAGGACTCAAAGTCTTGCACTTTGCTCCACGCGCTCCCTGTCGTTACATTGCCTGTATCTCTGCGAGGGTTTCCCCAACGTACAACTTAACAAGTCTTATGCAACTACTCCCAACGCTCCGCCTATGTGAAGTTCCCCTGTAAGCGGTTTAGCCTTTCGACTATAGCTACAATACGCCAGTGACACTTATTCCTACCACACGTACTGCATGCCGACCGTAAAACGGACACGCAGAAGCGGGCAAAGCTCGATCTAGGATACTTATTTGACGATTTAAAACACTTATTAACGAAGACTTTTCATTTTGAGGCTTGATATAAACACTGTTTATTGTAAAAATAGAGTTCAGGTACAAGCCTTAGTGTGAAATCAGTGCGAGGTGGTACTCCGCTGATCTTCGTTACTTGATGTTGAAGCATCAAATAACTGCGTACCGTTGAATTTACTGGAAAACCCCTCTAACTTGCAAGACTTAGAGGGGTTTTTGTTTATAATTTTAAATTACAAATTACTTTTCTTTGTTTAAAGCAAACTTTCGCTTCTTAATCACTGTAATCGGCTTCTCTAGTGGAGCCATATTTTTCTGAATGGCTACCTGCTTAATTTCTACTGGTACAGCACTATTTTCAGTAGACTTTGGACTAGCTTCTTTAGGCTTCGAGTCTGTTGATTTTTGCAGCGTTGCTTCTTTATTTTTAATTTTTATATAAATTTCATGTACGACCGCATTGTGTTCTTTAATCTCCCTATTTTTGCTCGTTATTTTTTTATATTGTTCTTTAAAGGGCTTTATAAAATCCTTGATAATTGATAGCAGTAGAGCTTCATCAGGGTGTATATCGGTCAGTGTTTCTGGTGCTTCAATTTGCACAAAATCAATAAAATTTAAGGGAAACTTTTCAATAATTTCAGGTGTAGCAAAGCTAACAAAGTCATAGCCCTGATAAGAAATTACAGCATATTTCGTATCTTTCTTAGTCGGATTTTTAATATAGCCTTTAACTATCGCATCACCTCGAGCAAGTAACTTTTTTAAGTAAAAATCTTTTATTTGGTTTTCTTCGAATGCACTATTTCTATAAAACTTAATCTTCTTATTAATTTCTTCTCGTTCTTCTACATTATCCTCAGCCACAAGTTTTAATTTATTACTAAATTTAATAAATTGGGTATGGTTATGTTGAGCAAGTTCAGAAGTCCAAATTAGTAACTGATTAAGATTTTCAGGAAAAATAACTTCAATATCGTTTAAATCAAGTTTTTTCATTAGTCCAAGCTCCTTTTGCTTAAACTCCTTTCTCTGTAAACTTGACTGCTTCAACATAAAACCACCTTTAACTATTACTGGTATTTCGAAATTATAAAATAAAAGCCCATCTAGTTTTGATACTAAATAGGCTTTTTCTTTGATTAATCAAACATTAAGACAATAAATAGAGTCATATCCAATCTTGACTAAATACTTAATCAAGCACGTTTCAATGCCATAATATGGCGAACCATTTCATTAATATGTTGTTTTGTTTCATTATCTTGTGAACTTAACCATGTTACTACATCAGGATCAAAAGCCTTTGCTTGAGCTATGGCATGACGTTCCTGTAATTTTTTTACAAAACTAGGTTTAACCAATGGGGCATTGGTAGGATCAAAATTTTTATAGCGTTCTAATTCATTTTGCATTGCTGTACCTCCGCTTTTGGTAATGTGATGGTTCAAATGCGGTAATAATTCTCGCAATATCTCCACGTTCAACCCAAACCACTGTTAATAGTCTACCACGATTGCTTAAGCCGACTGATATGAGTCGTTGTTCATCATAGTGTCCTACATCATCAAAAGAAGTTAGTGTAGGATCAATAAAGATACTACAAACCTCATCAAACGTAATTTCACGCCCTCTGTAGACTAATTCCATTTTTTGGTCATGCCATTCAAATAACATGCCGTAATATTCAATCAATGGCATGATTTTCTCTTTTCCTCTCGTACATTAACATAAGAAATATTCTTGTTATTTGGGGTCTATGACACATAAATCACCATGTTTTCCATAATTACACTGTTCTTTCATCACACGAACACACGTTTTAGATTCTTTTCCAACAGTACAACTTCGAATATCAAGCTGAATACCATCCTGTCTTAAGCTTTCAATTTTAGAAATATTCTCAAGTGGTTCGATATAAGCGGTAAATAGCCAAATGATGCCAAGCATCAGAATGGCGAAAATGCCTAAAATGATGGTGATGATTTTCCATGAAAATTGATCACTGGTTGATTCAATCGAGTTTTTTAAATGTCCAAGTGCTTTAGCGGTCTTGATAAGCTCTGCTGTACCCTCCTGTAAGCCCGTATTTAGCGATTTTGATACAGTACTATGGGTTTGCCCTGCTATGACCTTTTGAATGCGTTCTTCGGTGATTTGAAGCTCTTTAACAGCCTGATTGACTAGGTTCTGCTGTTGTTCTGCAACTGCCATCAGTGCATATAACTTTTTTTCATCAGGTGTCATCGGCTCATCCCTCTAAAATTCATTGTTTTCTGTTGCTCTCGTTCTAATTTCTGCTGTTCTTTGTACTGCTCTAAGGCAAGCTGTTTGAAGCTGTCAAAATCAGCCTTAAAGCTCTCAATGCCCTGTTTAATTTCTTTGTCTGAGATTGGGCTGTTTTTGAGGTCTTTCAGGTCGTTTTTAGGGTCGCCTAAGTCTAGTCGCTCAAGCTCTTTATAGGCTGTACGTGACTTTTGCAAGGCTTCCCTGATTTCAGGGTCTTTGGCTTGACTTGGTAATAGTTTCTTTTCGGGTTCTTTTTCCATGCCTTGCTCTTTATAGCTTCTCATATCAATACGGCTGTCAATTTGGTGTTTTTCTAAATGGCTGTTGCATAAATCTGCCCATCTTTGGCGTAGGTCTTTAATATCAATTTTTCGTTCCTGGTAACTCTTGCCTGTATTGTCCTTTTTAGCTCCGCCACGTTCAGGATTTTTACTGTTATAGCGTTTGAAATATTGCTCTGGATCTCGTTCAATTCCATCTTGCAGACGTTCATTAAACATGAGGTGGACATGGGGCTGATCGTTGCCGTCCATTGCTTTAGGGTTATGAATCGCAAACTGATATGGATATTTTGAGCCGATCTCGGACTGAATGAAGTCCTCAACCAGTTCTAGACGTTGCTCGGCATTCATCTCTCTAGGCAGGGCAATTTCATATTCTCGATAGGTACTGCCATTTTTGCGCTCGTAAAGATCGGCTGCCTGCCAAAAGGTAATTGGATTATGTTCAGCCCATTTCGGCATATTTCCATAGGCACTATGTTCAAGGTCGGTTTCTGCTTGCTCCTGTTTCAGCTTCTTTTCTTCATCCCGATCAATATATTCGGCATGCGGTGCTGCCTTGCCTACCTTGCCGACTTTGACACTTAAACGAGCAATCGCCATTAGGTCTTATCCTGTTCCTTTTTTCTGTTACGTTCTTTTTTAAATGCTCTTTGATCAAGTATCGAAGCCCACATCATAATGATGATAAGTAGCGGTGCTGCGATGACGCCAAAAGTAATATCTTTAATTTTTCCCAATACCTGTTTTAGTTGCATGCTGTTGCTCCTAGCTTTGGTACTTCTTTTTTTCATTCAATTTTCAATTGAATGAAAAAAAGAAGTTTCAGGGTTTTAGGGATGAAGTCCCTAACGTGCTTAGGTTTCTCAATGAAATTGAGAAACGTCTAAGCGCGCCATCAAATTTTTGATGGAAGTACAGGCGAAAATCTCTAGAACGACTTTAACAAAATTACGTTACTCGAACGTAAATATTTTGTTATCGTTCTTTGAGTATTGAGCCTGTGCTTTTGCGGTATCTGAATTAATGGAATTGAATATGAATAATGATTGGCTGTCTGAAAAAATCACCTATATTTCTGCTTTAAAGAATCCTAGTGATGCTCAAAAACTTTTACTTGAATTAGCCAAAATTCAGTACAGAACACCCGACCAAGAGAAAAAGATCAATGCCTTGATCAAAGCTGAAAAAGCCATAGATCGAGCAAATAAGCAAAAAGTTGCAGTTAGAAAATTATTGAATGCCGAAAAGGAAGCTGAACGTAAAGCTCGTACACGTCATCTCATTCAATTAGGCGCACTATTTGAAATAGCTAACCTAGATCAGCGTGACCCAGCCGAATTACTTGGCGTTCTTCTAAAAACTGCTGAAATCGACCCAAATGATATGAAATGGCAAATTTGGAAGGATTTAGGACAAGAAACCTTAAATCAGCGTAAAAAGTGACGTTTTATAATAAAAATCCCAATACTTAAATTGGGATTTTTGGAAACTAGAAGTTATTTTTTAATATCTTTTAACCAACTATAAAGGTATGGGTCTTTTTTCAATAGACTAGCAATCATTTCAATGCGTTTTGATTTATCTAATTTTAAAAGAATACTTCTGAGATCAGCATTTATAGATTTCTCTGGCGCGCCTCGGTCACGTGCTTTGCTATACCAATCATGTCCAAGAGTATATTCATGGTTTTCCATATATATAGCTCCCAATAAAGTACATGGTCTGTAGTCCTGAGAATTATTTTCATGAGCTTTTACGCCACATTCTATTGCTGTATCGACTTTTCTAATATCTCTCTTAACTCCTCCTAATGTAGTGAAATAAGCTGACAATAATTTTTTATTTTTATTTAGTGAGATTTCAGTATTTTCTAAAAACTTTTCAGCCTCTTTACTTGCTTTAGCTTTTCTTAATTGACTAGAGGCATTAATAGCATGCCAATGTAATTTGGTTGTCTTATATTGATTAAGATAAAAATCAGCTTCCACACGATGAAATTTTATCTTAAGTTCATCTGTAAAAAATTGTCGTCCTTCCGAATTTAACCAAATAGCATCTTGTTCAGATAATCTCTGATTATTATCTAATAATTTCAATATATTAATTAACTTAGATCTATGCTTATCCGCTATGTCATAGAAGTAAATATCATATTTTTTTATTAGATTTTTTTCTTTTTGCCTCTCTATATATTTAGGGTCAGATTCTAATTTTTTCCTACGTTCACGTTCAGCTTGTTCTCTAACTTTTCTTTCCTGAGCTAATTTTTCTTGTTGTTTCTTTAACTGAATTAATTCTAATTCTCTTAATTTTTCCAAGCGTAATCTTTCTGCTTCTAAGTGTTCTTGATGCTTTATTCTGTCATTAACAACTTCTTTCTTATATTGATTAAAAGAAATTTTACCTTCAACTAGACTATGTAAAGCATTAAGGTTTTGACGAACTAAATAGGCTTTCTCTGGCAAAGTTAAACTATCATTTTGCTTCGTTTTTAACTTTTGAATTATTTTATGAAGCATACTATGTGGGATCATTGAACTTTCGATATGATCTACACAATAAAAAACAGCATCTTTTCTCATATCATCAAGATATGTTTGATGTTTAACAGCATCCTCAACAGATACTTTACCTCGATAATTAGAATGGTACGTTTTTTTAAAAAATCTGCTTCTAGTCATTTCAAAGATTCAAAAATTATTACCA
>NZ_SGSW01000089.1:0-5671 GCF_004209125.1 Acinetobacter sp. WCHAc060033
CGTTAAACTCCCCTTAAAAAATATATCTTCTCAATAACCGTCAAAAGGATAAGCGATGGAATATATTTATGACATATGAAAAATAGCTGTTTAATCAGCTTTTTTACATTGCTTTGTGTATTTCTTTCGCTATAACAGCTATTTTATCGGCCAGTTTTACCCATTCGAGCAAGTAAAATAACTGGGATTAAGCCAACCAATACAATGAGTAAAGCTGCTATTGCACCATCTTCATAGGTGCCTCTTGAGGCTTCCGCATATAGCTGTGTAGCAAGCGTTTCCATATTTAGTGGTCTTAGTAACAGAGTGGCAGGCAATTCTTTCATGCAGTCTACGAAGATCAATAATGCAGCCGAGATGATCGCAGGGCGTAAAAGTGGGAAATGAACTCGCCATAAAATACCCCGTCTGTTCTGTCCTAAATTGCGTGCAGCATCATCAATAACCCCATGGATCCGGTTATATCCAGACTCTATTCCACCAATCGAAATGGCCAGAAAACGAACAGCATAGGCATAGATCAAAGTGAAACTAGTACCCAAAAATAGTAACCCTGTAGAAATGCCGAGCTTGAATTCAAGAAAATCTGCCACCGCATGATCGAGAGCACCCAACGACAGCATAAGGCCGATTGCGAGCACAGTACCCGGAATGGCATAGCCTAAACTTGCAATACGACTAAACCAGGTATTTCGGCTAAATCGTGCAGCGCTGACAATCAAGAAACCTATAAGGATGGTAATGAATGTGGCGATACTGGCTAAGGTAAGGGTATTCATCGAAGCTTGTAATAAATATTCAGAAAAACCAGCGTATTGAATACGTTTATAAGACTCCACCAATAAATGGCTGAACGGGATGAGGAACCCAATACAAACAGGGATAAGTCCAAGCCCGAATAATATTAGCGCTCTGGTTCCTTTAATGGGTTGAGGAGACATCAGCCGGCTGCGTTGAGCCGAGTTCATGTAACGCTGTTTGTGTCGTCCCAACCTTTCTATGATCACTAAAAAGGTAATGATCATGAGCATAAAAATGGCAATCTGTGCGGCACTTGCCAGATCAGACTGGTTGATCCATGTTGAATAAATGGATAACGTTAGTGTTTTAATGCCAAGAAACTCTGTTGCACCGATGTCATTAATGGTTTCCATTAAAACCAGACTGGTGCCCACTGCAATTGCCGGTCGAGCGAGTGGCATCGCGACTCTCAAAAAGACCTGATCGGGTTTCAGTCCCAAGCTGCGTGCGACTTCAATCAGACTTGCTGACTGCATTAAAAACATTGCGCGGGTGCTTAAATAGACATAGGGATAAAGGACGAAACTTAATAAAAAGATTCCTCCCCACACCGAGCGGATATTAGGGAACCATAGCTGTTGCATGTCTAACCCCAACCCGTCTCGCAGCAGGCTTTGGGCGGGACCAATGGGATGCAGAATATCGATATAGCTATAGGCAATGATATAGGTGGGTACTGCAAGAGGTAACAGTAGTGCCCAGTCGAGAAAAGCTCGACCATGAAATTGATAAGCCGTGACGATCCAGGCACTTCCTGTGCCAATAAGAATGGTCAGTAGACCAACACCAAGTAGAAGTAAAGATGTTTCTACCAATGTAGGTGGGATAACATAGCGAATCAGATGTTCCCAAATATCACTATTGCCTTGCAGTGCTGTCCAAACTAAAGCAAGGACGGGTAAACAGGCGAGAAGCGTCAATAGTCCACTTAGCGAAAATAACGAACTAAATTCAAATTTCTTTTTTGGCATTGAAGATCTAGGTATGATGAGAGGTGGAAACAAACCTGATCTTACAGAGAGAGTAAATCCTCCCTGTAAGTCGAGCGAGATTTAGTGATTAAACTGTACCTTATCAACCAAAAGATTGGCTGTTTTGCGGTATCGGGCAATTTCACTTAAGCGAATTGAATCCACCTTGAGTTTGCCAAAGCTTGCAATAATCGGGTCAATTTTAACCCCAGGTTTCACTGGATATTCAAAATCGCTTTTCGCATAGATCGCCTGAGCATGGTCAGAGACTAAAAACTCGAGCAATTGTACTGCTTCTTTACGATTGGGCGCATATTTAGATACGACGGCACCTGAAACATTGACGTGTGTACCACCATTTTCAAATCGCGGTAAAACCACATTAATGGAATTGCCCCAACGTCGTTGCTCTGCATCACCTGTGCGCATGGTGCCAACATAATAGGTATTTGCTACCCCAATGTCGCAAATCTTGCCGAGAATATCCCGTGCTACATCACGATCACCACCACTCGCAGGACGTGCTAAATTCGCTTTTACACCACGTAACCATTTTTCAGCTTCTTTCTCACCATGATGGGCAATATAGGCTGCGATTAAACCTGTGTTATAAGGATGGCTGCCGGAACGGATACAGATCTTATCTTTCCATTTTGGACTAGCCAAATCTTCATAAGAAATAGCAGTGATGGGAGTGCGCTCTTTAGAAACATAAACTGCACGTGCACGCATTGACAATGCATACCAGTGCCCATTTGCAGCACGTAAATTACCCGGAATTGAGCTGTTCAATACTTTTGAGTCTACACGTTGCGTCAAACCACTTTCGACTAAATCCACCAAATTCCCAAAGTCGACAGTGAGCATCACATCTGCAGGCGAACGTCGGCCTTCAGCTTTAACGCGTTCAAGCAACCCATCTTTAATAAAAACAGTATTGACTTTCACCCCAGTTTTTTGGCTGAACTCTTTTAAAAGAGGTTGAATTAGAACTGGTTCTCGTGTGGTATAAAGGTTGACTTCAGCTGCATTTACCCAGTTACAGCTAAAGGCAACTAGACCAGTTAAAAGAAGGTGAACTTTCGATAGTGATTTCATTTCTTATTTCCTTAACAGAGTTTAAACCTGAACTGCTTGTTCAAGCTGAGATGTGATGGCTATGTTAGAGTCGTCATCGGATGCAAAGAAGAAACATGCTGTTAAGTCTACGGATACATAGACTTGTTCAGTTTCAAAAAAATGCTGGAGATGGTCAACTTGAGCCAATAAAATGGTCGACTCAGCAGCAAGTTGCAGATGTAACTGGTAAGCGTGACCCATAAAACTGGATGAAATGACTTTTGCTGCGGCAGCGCCTTCGACTGGTTCTCTACAAACCTGTACCTGATGCGGACGGAAACAACAGGAAATCGATTTTTCAGCATATGCTAAGTTTTCAGGTAGTGCGATGTGACCAAAAATTGTTTTGATTTGATGATCTAACCGCTTGGCCGGTATTTCATTCAAAGCAGAAAAATAGCGTGCCGCGAACAGGGTTGAGGGCTGCAAATAAAGTTGCTTAGGTGTGCCGATCTGAATAATTTTCCCTTGATGCATCAATATAATTTGATCAGAAATTTGCAAAGCCTCTTCCGGATCATGCGTTACGATAACAGTAGTGGTTGCTGTCTTTTTTAAAAGGTCAATCGTACTTTGGCGGATTTGATCACGTAGCCGATGGTCCAGATTAGAAAAAGGTTCATCCATGAGTAACACATGGGGTTTAGGAGCCAAAGCACGCGCCAGAGCAACGCGCTGTTGTTCTCCACCCGATAAGGTGTATGGATAACTATGCATGTGATGATGCATGGAAACATGTTTTAAGGCTTGTTCTGCAATTTCTTGTCGCTGCTGTTTTGAGAACTTTTTTAACCCAAACATCACATTTTCCAGCACATTCAGGTGCGGAAACAACGCATAGTCTTGAAAAACCAGACCAATATTCCGTGCTTCTGCAGGGATGTGCTGTTCTTCATTCCAAAGAATGTTTTGTTCAAGCTGAATTGAGCCACTACTCGGTTCTTCTAAACCTGCAATCAAACGTAGCATGGTGGTTTTACCACAACCTGAATGTCCGAGTAAGCAAATGATTTGCCCACTCGTTGCAGACCATGTGGCTTGATTAACAGCAAAATGTGAGCCGAATTTTTTGCTTAATTTATTAATAGTTAATACATTGTTTGAATGTTCTGCATAGACATTCATGTTCAACTCGCAGTGCTATTTTCTTCACTAAATAATAACTAATAATCTTTCTCATGTAGAGAATTTTTATCAGTTTGATACAACATAAAATATTAAAATTGAGTATGGGTATATAAACGAAAGAAGTGAGATATTATTTTTGGAGAGTCTAGCTTTCTAACAACTCTCTTACGAAACTTTTCCTATTTTATATTTTTAGAACTAGGTGTTTATTTTTATATCAAAAGAAAATCCAAAAATGACACATGAATCAGTGTTAAACAAAAAATTTAAATGGATCTTCTTCTATGGTGGTCTTGGATAGGGAAGTAGTTTTGCTCTTATTTTCATATCATTAGATTCCTTCAACATAAACCTCAAGGTTTTGGCTCATTCCCTTTATTTTTAGCAATTTGTATTGTTGCTGGAATGATTCGTGGATGGGTAATGTCTAAGTCGACTATAGGTAGAAAATCTGAAAAAGCTCTCCTAATTGAACACATTATCATCAATTTAACATAATGGTGGTTATACGCAATACACTTGTATATTAATATAAATATCAGACACTTAATAAAACCTTAAAAAGCCAAAAATGCCCAAAAAGCCGATTTTGAAACAAGTCGGCTTTTTTATGAGCGGTTTTAATAGTTCTTGCCAATAATTTCGACTAAAAATTACGCTTCTCAACTTGAGTGATACAATTTTGTGATACAGTATTGTATATACAAATTTGAATGTTTTTTATGAAACAGTATTTCGAATGGGATGAGGCAAAGAATCGAAAGAATCAGAAAAAGCACGATGTCTCTTTCGAAACTGCAAGCCTTGTTTTTGAAGATCCACTGAGGATCTCAATTCAGGACAGACATACCGATGGTGAAGAACGTTGGCAGACCATTGGAAAAGTGAAAGGCGTACTAATGCTCTTAGTAGCTCATACCATCTTTGATGAAGATGACTGTGAAATCATAAGAATTATTAGTGCAAGACAGGTAACTAAAGCAGAGCGAGATAAATATGAGCATGGTTAGACACTCACGCAAAGAACTGAATGAAAAATTCAGCGACAAGCAAGATGCTGAAATTGAACGCTTGCTTGCTAAAGGCACGGTTCCTGACGATCATCTAGATCTATCAGATATGCCTGAAATTACCGACTGGAGTAATGCTGTACGCCACAATCAATTCTATCGTCCAGTGAAGCAACAAACATCTATTCGTTTAGATGCTGACGTACTTGCATGGTTCAAAGCACAAGGTAAAGGTTATCAGACACGCATGAATGAAATCTTACGAGATGCCATGCTAAAAGAATTAAAAAATCATCAGTAAAAATGGGAGCTTAAGCTCCCATTTTTGTGTTATTCCTAAGTAGAAATGTCCTACCTAATAACCAAATAGAAATGTCCTATATGGACATTTCCAAGTCAAGCACAGGATTTAGATTTCGTTCTTGAATTGCTGTTTTCTGTGCACGTCTGCTTGGCATCTTTTGAGAACGATTACGTTTGTTTTGCTGTTCCAGTTCTTCATGCTGTTGTTGGATATGCGCCAGAACCGAGCCTAATCTTTTATTCTCAACCACTTGATTCTGCTGTAGTCCAGCCAGTTTATTGAAGACACTATAGTTGATCTGGCACTGTTGCAAATAGAGATTTGAGTCGATGATGTTT